>CAJOQY010000131.1 GCA_905236835.1 uncultured Oscillibacter sp.
AAAAAGCCTAACAAATAGGAAAAAATTAAAATCCTACGCGGATTTGTCGCCGGGGGATCTGGTGGTCCACACGCGCCACGGAATCGGCAGATTTGTCGGCATGGAACGGATGCCGGTGGACGGCGTGATGAAAGATTATATCAAAATCAGTTACGCGGGCGGGGATATGTTATACGTCCCGGCGACGCAGTTGGATCAGGTCGGAAAATATATCGGGACCGGCGGGGAAGAAGCGGGCGCGGCGAAGTTAAATAAACTCGGCGGCGCGGATTGGACGCGGCAGAAAAACCGGGCGAAAAAAGCGGTGAAAGATTTGGCGAAGGGACTGACGAAATTATACGCCGAACGCCAGAGAATGCCCGGCCACGCGTTCGCGCCGGATTCCGTATGGCAGAGGGAATTTGAGGACGCGTTTCCGTATGAGGAGACGGAGGATCAGTTAAGAGCGGTTATAGAAATCAAACGGGATATGGAAACGCCGCGTCCCATGGATAGATTATTATGCGGCGACGTGGGATACGGCAAAACGGAAGTGGCGTTAAGGGCCGTGATGAAATGCGTATTGGACGGCAGACAGGCGGCCATACTGGTTCCGACAACGGTTTTGGCTCAGCAACATTACGCCACGGCAATGAGCAGATTTCAGGCGTTTCCGATTAAAATCGAGGTTTTATCAAGATTCACGCCGCCGAAAGAGGTGAAAAGAATTTTGTCTCAAGCCGCGTCCGGACGCGTGGATTTGTTGATCGGCACGCATAAATTATTGCAAAAAAACGTGGAATTTAAAAAATTAGGCCTGCTTGTGATTGACGAGGAACAAAGATTCGGCGTGACGCATAAAGAGAGATTAAAAGAACTCAGCCGTCAGATTGACGTTTTGACGCTTTCGGCGACGCCGATCCCAAGGACTTTAAATATGGCGTTGTCCGGACTGCGTGATATGAGTACGATAGACGAACCCCCGGCGGGCAGACAACCCGTGCAGACATATGTTATGGAGCATGACTGGGGCGTGATCGCCGACGCGTTAAGGCGCGAACTGGACCGGGGCGGTCAGGCGTATTACTTGCATAATCGCGTGGAGAGCATTGACAGCGCCGCCGCGCGTATCCGGAAATTATTAGGTCCGGATGTCCGGATTGCCGTTGGACACGGTAAAATGGACGCGAAAGAACTGGATCGCGTCATGCGCCTGATGATGGACGGCGAAGCGGATATTCTGGTATGCACGACGATTATCGAGACGGGAATTGATATTCCCAATGTGAATACGCTGATTATTGAGGACGCGGATTATATGGGATTGGCGCAATTGCATCAGATCCGGGGCAGGATCGGCAGGAGCGCGCGCCGCGCTTACGCGTATTTGACATATCGCGCGGGGAAAATTTTACAGGAAACGGCGTCCAAAAGATTATCGGCCATTCGGGAATATGTCGAATTCGGATCGGGATTTAAAATCGCCATGCGTGATCTGGAAATCCGGGGCGCGGGGAATTTATTAGGCCCGGAACAGTCGGGTTATCTCATGAGCGTGGGTTATGATTTATATTTAAAATTACTCGAAGAAGCGGTATTGGAAGAACGCGGGGAAGAAAAAACAATTGAATGCGCGGCGGATTTGACGGTCAACGCGAATATTCCGGAAGATTATATTGCATCGCCGGAACACCGGATGGATATTTACCGGCGTATCGCGGGCGTAAGATCGGATGATGACGCGTCGGATGTATTGGATGAATTGATCGACAGATACGGCGAACCGCCGCGGCCCGTGCTGGCGCTTCTGGATGTCGCTTTGTTGAGGGCCAACGCGGCGGAGGTCGGGATTTCGGATATATCGCAGAAAAGCGGCGTGATTCAGTTTATCATTACGGCGTTTCATCCGGAATCCATTGTGGCGTTGTGCGCGCTGGGGAAATATCATCGGAATTTGACGCTGTCAGGGGGGGAAAATCCGGTCCTGACGCTGAGATTATCCGGCAAGGAGGACGCGCTGGACGCGGCGCGGGAACTGGTGGAGGATTTGAAACAGTCCGGAAAATTGGAATCAAATACGCGGGGTTAAAAAATATATGAAAAATATAAAAATATAAAAAAATAAAAATATAATCAGAAAACAGAGGGGGAATATCCCCTCTTGTTTTTTGTCGTGTCGGCTGTTAAAATATCGGAAGTCTGACAGGAGGGATGTTTTTATGCGGAATACGCGCGAAACGCTTGATATGTATTTTAATATGTATAATCATGATCATAAGCCGGAATCGGAAAAATTGCCGGAATTGTTCGGCGGTCTGGTATTTAACGAACAGACGATGAAAGAAAGATTGTCATCGGCGTCTTACAAAGCGTGGAAATCCTGCGTGACGAACGGGACGCCGCTTGGATTGGATACGGCCAATGAAATCGCCGAGGCGATGAAACAGTGGGCCGTGGAGAAAGGCGCGACGCATTATACGCACTGGTTCCAGCCCATGACCGGCGTGACGGCGGAGAAACATGAAAGTTTTATAAATCCGGTAGGCGGCGGGAAAATATTGATGGAATTTTCCGGGAATGAACTGGTCCGGGGCGAGCCGGACGCGTCGTCATTCCCGTCGGGCGGACTGCGGGCGACGTTTGAGGCGCGCGGATATACGGCATGGGATCCGACGGCGTTCGCGTTTATCAAAGAAGGCTCTTTGTGTATCCCGACGATTTTCTGTTCGTATTCCGGACACGCGCTGGACAAGAAAACGCCGTTATTAAGATCCATGGATGAGGTATCGCGGCAGGCGGTGCGGATATTGCGCTTGTTCGGGGATGAGAAAACGCGCCGGGTCATTACGCAGGTCGGCGCGGAGCAGGAATATTTTTTAATCGACAGGGATTTATATAATCAACGCGAGGATTTGAGATTGACGGGCCGGACGCTGTTTGGCGCGAAACCGCCGCGCGGTCAGGAATTGGATGATCATTATTATGGGGCGATCCGTCCCCGCGTGGCGGAATATATGCGCGATCTGGATGAATCTTTATGGGCCGTCGGGGTTTTATCGAAAACGAAACATAACGAAGTCGCGCCGTCACAGCATGAGATGGCGCCGATTTACACGGACGCCAACACGGCGTGCGATCAAAATCAGCTTGTCATGGAATTTATGCAGAAAGTCGCCGAGCGGCATAATTTAGTATGCTTATTGCATGAAAAGCCGTTCGCGGGCGTGAACGGGTCCGGCAAGCATAATAACTGGTCTTTGAGTACGGATACGG
Organism: uncultured Oscillibacter sp.; assembly: GCA_905236835.1. Lineage (GTDB taxonomy): Bacteria > Bacillota > Clostridia > Oscillospirales > Oscillospiraceae > Oscillibacter. The sequence goes on from CAJOQY010000131.1 coordinate 3,253, forward strand.
GAGAAAATTTATTCAAGCCCGGTTCGACGCCCGGCAAGAACGCGCGGTTTTTATTATTTCTGGCCGCTTTTTTAAAAGGCGTGGATGATTATCAGGATTTTTTGCGCGCGACTGTCGCGTTTCCGGGGAACGATCACAGATTGGGTGCGCAGGAAGCGCCTCCGGCTGTGTTATCCGTTTTTTTAGGCGACGAACTGGGCGGCGTCGTGGACGCGATTATTCATGAAAAAGATTTTAAACATACGGGGAATCGAGAATTAAAAATCGGCGTGGATGTACTGCCGACGATTCCGCAGGATACGACGGATCGCAATCGAACCAGCCCGATGGCGTTTACGGGCAATAAATTCGAGTTCCGTATGCTTGGATCGTCGCAATCCGTATCGGGACCGAATATCGCGTTAAATACGATTATGGCGGAGGAATTGCGCCAATTCGCGGATGAGTTGGAAAGCGCGCCGGATTTCCAGAACGCGTTAAACGCGTTAATCAAGCGCGTATTCACGGAACATCAAAGGATTATATTCAACGGCAACGGATACGATGACGCTTGGATTCAGGAGGCCGAACGCCGGGGCTTGTCTAATTTCGCGTCGGCGGCGGACGCCCTGCCCATGTATACCGCCGGGAAAAATATAGATCTATTCGTCCGCCATGGAATTTATACGAAAGAGGAAATCAACGCCCGCGCGGAGATTCATATTGAGAATTACACGGCTGTCTTGTCTATCGAGGCCGAAACGATGATTGATATGATCCGGCATGAAATATTGCCGGCTGTGTCCGGATTCGCCGAGAAACTCTGCGTCCGGGCCGAGCGCAAAAAACAGATCGGATTGTCCCGTGAATATGAGACCAAAACCGCGCGGGAAATCGCGCAATTGACGGATGATTTATTCAAATCCTGTGAAAAACTGGAACAGGATTTGAATAATCTCCCGGACGATCCGACGCGCGCCATGGTAGCCTGTCATGAGAATTTATTGCCGGATATGAAACGGGCGCGGGCATACGCGGATCGTCTGGAAGTTTTAACGGCGTCGGAGGACTGGCCGTTCCCGGTTTATTCGAGATTGTTATTTTCTGTCTGAATATTTCGCGCGTATGATTCCCCGGTCTAAATTTTTCGCGTATATTTGATTATTTTTTGTTATATTTATACAATTTTGATTGAAAATCAGAAAATGATATTTATCCGGACTTGAAATCCCGCCGCTTTGTGTTATGATATATTTTCAAATCTTGAAATAATAAAAATATAAAAAATATAAAAACGGCGGGAGGACGCGCGGCATGGATGATAAAAAATATATAAAAATTAAAATGACAACGCCCCTTGTGGAAATGGACGGGGACGAAATGACCCGTATACTCTGGGGCTGGATCAAAGAAAAATTGATTCTCCCGTTTGTGGATTTGAAAACGGAATATTATGATCTGGGCCTGTTGAACCGCAACGCGACGAAAGATCAGGTCACGATTGACGCCGCGAACGCGACAAAGCGTCTGGGCGTGGGCGTCAAATGCGCGACGATTACGCCCAATCGACAGCGCATGGAGGAATTTCCGGAATTAACGGAGCAATGGAAATCGCCAAACGGTACGATCCGGGCGATTCTGGACGGCACGGCGTTTCGCGCGCCAATTGTCCTGCCGTTTATCCGCCCTGTCGTGAGTACATGGAAAGCGCCGATCACGGTGGCGCGTCACGCTTACGGGGATGTATACAAGGCGGTTGATCTGCGTACAAGCGAACCCGGAACGGCGAAATTCGTTTTCCGCGGGGACAGCGGCGCGGAAAAAGTTTGCGATATTCACACGTCAGACGGCCCCGCCGTATGGCTGGCGCAGCATAACACGGAAAAAAGCATCCGGAATTTCGCGCGGAGCTGTTTCCAGTACGCGTTGGACACAAAACAGGATTTATGGTTTTCCTGCAAAGACACGATTTCTAAAATATACGACAGCGCGTTTAAAGAAATCTTTCAGGATGAATATCAAACGCGTTATCAGGCGGAATTTGAACGCTTGGGATTAAAATATTTTTATACGCTGATTGATGACGCGGTAGCCCGCGCGATTCGATCCGAAGGCGGATTTATCTGGGCGCTGAAAAATTATGACGGCGATGTCATGAGCGATATGATCGCCACGGCGTTCGGGTCTCTTGCCATGATGACTTCCGTATTGGTATCGCCCGACGGCGTATGCGAGTTTGAAGCGTCCCACGGGACTGTCACGAAGCATTATTATCGCTATCGCGATGGCGAAAAGACATCGACAAATCCGATGGCGACGATTTTCGCGTGGTCCGGCGCGTTGCGCAAGCGCGGACAATTGGATAATCTGCCTGATTTGGCGGCGTTCGGGGATAAACTGGAATCCGCCTGTTTTCAGGTTCTGGAAAGCGGCGTCATGACGGGCGATTTGTCGCGCCTTGTCGAACCGGGATTTCCCGTCAAGATTGTCAACAGTGAGGAATTTCTGGACGCCGTGGCGGTCAAACTGCGGGAGTTATTGGAAAAAGCGTGATATTTTATTAATATTATGTGGACAAGAGCGATTAAAATTGTTAAAAATATCAAATCAAAAGCGGCTGTGATTCTCAACGCGCCGCGCGAATACGACAGGCGAAACTATATCGGCATGGGATTATTTATATTCTACGCGTTCTGTTTATTATTCGGCGTGAGATACGGCGACAGGGTTGTACGAAAATTAAATCTTGAGGCCAGACCCGCCAGACCGTTGGTCATTCTCATGTATCATAATATCGCCCCGGACGGGACGGAAAATCTCGCCGATGTGACTGTGACGGTCTCCAAACTCCGGGAGGATTTTGATTGCCTGCGGGAAAACGGTTATACGCCCGTATTGCCGTCTGAGTTATTAAACAATCCCGAGGATCTCCCGGAAAAGCCTGTTTTATTAACATTTGATGACGGTTATACGACGAATTACACGCTGCTGTATCCGATCTTGCAAGAATATCAATATAAATGCGTCATCGCGCCGATTGTGGTTATGCCGGATTTGTGGTCCGGGACGTTCTGTTCATGGGATATGTATCGGGAAATGATTTCATCCGGGCTTGTGGAAGTCGGCTCGCATTCGTACCAGAGGCATAATCTGGAAATCGACGGCATGACGTATCCGGAAGGACATCCGAACGGCGTACAGCGTCTGCCGGATGAACCGGACGAGGATTTTAATATCCGCGTATTGCAAGACATCGCGCTCAGCCACGAGAGAATTATACAGGAATTAAAAACCGATCCTGTCTTTTTCGCGTATCCGTTTGGGGCGACGGAACCGGACGCGCAAAAGCTGATTGATGATCTGTTTCCCGTGTCCGTCACCATACAGCCGGGAATCGCGGATTTATATCTTGGCACGGCGCGTATGCCTCGGAATAATATCGCCATTGATACGGATTTAAATCAATTATTGGCGGAACTGGAAAAATAATATAAAAATCACATGGAGGCGGATTTTTTATGCGAAACGGAATCACGCCGGACCCGGGGAAAATATTTCCCATCCCCGGAATTGATACGCTGACGTATGTCAGGCCGACAGTGAAAAATCAAAATATTATCGTCGGCGACTTCACTTATTTTAGCGATATTGATTTTGAAAGTCATGTGACGCATTTTTATGATTTCAATGGGGATCGATTAATAATCGGCAAATTCTGCCAAATCGCGGCGGGCGTGGAATTTGTCATGAACGGCGCGAACCATCAGATGAACGCCGTGTCGACGTTTCCGTTTTATATTTTTGAGGGCTGGAATCAAACGGCGCCGCCGCTGTCCGAAATGCCGCTGAAAGGCGATATTGTAATTGGAAATGATGTCTGGATCGGACAAAATTCCGTGATATTGCCGGGCGTCCATATCGGCGACGGGGCGATTATCGGATTAAACAGCGTCGTGGGGAGCGACATTCCGGCGTATCATATCGCGGCGGGAAATCCGGCGAAAATGATACGCAAGAGATTTGACGATGAGTTAATAAATTTAATGCTGAAATGGCAGTGGTGGAATTATAATATCGAGGAAATTGATCAATTTATCCCGATTTTGAGCGCTGGCGATTTGGACTGGGTAAAAGAGCGCATTAAGATTATTTTACGGGAACGCCAATCGGAAGCCTGAAGGAGATTAAAATAAAATGAAAGAGCAATTGGAAGCGATCCGCAAAAACGCGCTGGAAGCGATACAGGCGGCGAAAGACAACGCCGGTCTGGACGCCTTGCGGGTGAAATATCTGGGGCGCAAAGGCGAATTAACGGCGGTTTTAAAACAAATGGGGAGTTTGTCGGCGAATATGCGTCCGGTCATGGGACAGATGGCCAATGAAGTCCGGGGCGCGCTGGAACAGGCCGTGGAAAAACAGGCGGAAATTTTATCGGAAAAGGCCATGGAAGCCAGATTGGCGCTCGAAACGGTTGATATAACCATGCCCGGAAAAGAAATTCCAATCGGACATCGGCATCCCATGTATACGGCCTTGGATGAGTTCAAAGAAATTTTTATTAATATGGGATTTGAAATCATGGACGGACCGGAAATTGAGGAATCGGCGTATAATTTTGATAAATTAAATACGCCTGACGATCATCCGGCGCGGGAGTGGTCGGATACGTTTTATTTAGATAAAAATTCTAAAATATTACTGCGTACCCAGACTTCGCCCATGCAAATCCGCGCGATGGAGACTTACGGCGTGCCGATCCGTATGATTTCCCCGGGGCGCGTGTATCGCAAAGACGAAGTCGACGCGACGCATTCGCCGATGTTTCATCAGATAGAAGGGCTTGTTGTCGACAAAGGCGTGACGATGGCGGATTTGAAAGGGACATTAAACGCCGTGATTCATGAAATCTACGGCGCGGATACGAAAACAAGATTCCGGCCTCATCATTTCCCGTTCACGGAGCCGAGTTGTGAAGTGGATGTGCAATGCGCCCGTTGCGGTGGGAAAGGCTGTCCGACGTGCAAGGGCGAAGGATGGATGGAAGTTTTGGGCGCGGGCATGGTACACCCGAAAGTATTGTCCGGCTGCGGCGTCGATCCGGATGTGTATTCCGGTTTCGCGTTCGGATTCGGACTGGAACGCATGGCGATGGCAAGATTTAAAATCAGCGATCTGCGTTTGATATTTGAAAACGACGTGAGATTTTTGGAGCAGTTTTAATATAATATAAAAATCTCCCCGCCGTCTTTACAGGCGGAGATATAGAGATGCCGTGATGATATAAAGTATAAATTGACGCTGTCAGGGAGGGACGGAAAAATTATGAAACTTTCCCGCAAATGGTTACATGAATTTGTGGATATATCGAATATCGGCGACCGGGAATTCTCGGACGCCATGACGCTTTCCGGGTCTAAGACGGAAGCGACGGTGGATTTGAGCAAGTCGATAAAAAATATTGTCGTCGGGCGCGTGGAATCCATGGAACGCCATCCGGACTCGGATCATATGTGGGTATGTCAGATTGATATTGGCAAACCCGGCGAATTGGTTCAGATTGTCACAGGCGCGTGGAATGTGCATATCGGGGATTTGGTTCCCGTGGCTCTGCATAACGCGTTGTTGCCCGGCGGAAAAAAGATTACAAAGGGCAAACTGCGCGGGATTTTATCAAACGGGATGTTATGTTCGCTGAAAGAATTAAATTTGACGGCGGAGCATGACTATCCGTATGCGGTTATCAAACCCGCCGCGCTTTTGAATGACTATCACGCGATTGATAAAAACAAGCCGTCGATTCCGGAGGATATTAATCCGGGATATGAAATTGTAAAAGAAAAAATCATTGCCGCTGAAGTTCTGTCTGTGGAAAAACTGGAAGATAATCAAAGCGGATTTTTGTTTGCGGTTGAATTAAATCCGGGAATTTCTCTGGATTGGGATAAAAAAACGATTAAGGTTGGAACCCGTTTTTCTAATATTCACGCTGGGGATATGGTCGCGTATTATTTGCTGAATATGTGTAAATTTGACCGGATCGG
>CAJOQY010000132.1 GCA_905236835.1 uncultured Oscillibacter sp.
AAAATTCGCGAGAGGTGAGATAATATGATGACATTTTTGAATCATTTGATAAACGGCATCAGTTTAGGCAGCGTTTACGCGATTATCGCCTTGGGCTATACGATGGTGTACGGCATCGCGAAAATGCTGAATTTCGCCCACGGGGATGTCATCATGGTGGGCGCGTATATTTGCTTTTACGCCGTCAGCGAATATCATATGCCGCCCGTGATCGGCGTACTGTCGGCGGTTCTGGTCTGTACGCTGTTGGGTATTTTTATCGAACGATTCGCGTATAAGCCGCTCCGGGAAGCGCCGTCTCTGGCGGTGTTAATTACGGCTATCGGCGTAAGCTATTTATTACAAAATTTAGCGTTATTATTATGGTCGGCGAATCCGAAAGTATTTCCGCTCTTTCTCGCCCTGCGCGGAACGGATGAAAACGGCAATATGATCGTCAAACGCAATATGGAAATCGGGCCGCTGTCCGTGTCTTATGTCACAATCGCGACAATCGCCGCCTGTGTGATTATCATGCTGGCTTTGACGCTGTTTATCAACCATACGCGCATGGGCAAAGCTATGCGGGCGTGTTCGGAGGACAAAAGCGCGGCGCAATTGATGGGGATTGATGTCAACGCGACGATTTCCATGACGTTCGCCATTGGATCCGGATTGGCGGCCATCGCGGGTGTATTGTTATGCTCGGCGTATCAGAATCTGACGCCGACGACAGGCTCCATGCCGGGCATTAAAGCGTTTACGGCGGCGGTATTCGGCGGGATCGGTTCCATCCCCGGCGCGTTTCTCGGCGGGATTTTATTGGGTATGCTGGAAATATTCGCCAAAGCGTATATCTCGACGCAGCTGTCCGACGCGGTTGTATTCGCGGCGTTAATTATCGTGTTATTGGTCAAACCCACGGGATTGCTTGGACAGCAAATCCGGGAGAAAGTATAAGGGGAAGGTATAATATGAATCAAGTTGTGATTCCGTCTGATGTGCCGCCGGAAGTATTGCAAGAATTGCAAAAATTGCAAAATATGGAAAACGCGGATCAACTTCCCTTGCCGCTGGTGATTGTCGCGTGTTTGATAATTGTCGCTGTCGGATTGTGGTTTCTACGCGCGCCGGATATGGTCTGGGAATTACAGCATTTACTTAGCGTAAAAGACGGCGAACCGACGGATTTTTATCTGCTTTCCACCAGAATTTCCGGCGTAATATTGATAATTGTCGGGATTGTACTTTTAATCATAGCGATTGCGAGTTATATATAAAAAATATTTAAAATATTTATAATAATATCCCGTGCGGGAGGGAACATGGATTATGAAAAATCGCGCGAATCGAATGAATTATATTACTTATTTGATTGTGATTATCGCTTATATGATTTTACAGGCGTTACAGGCGTTTGGAATGGTCAGCGCGTCCCTGCGGGGAATGCTGGTCCCGATTTGCGCGTATATCGTCATGGCCGTGTCGCTGAATCTGGTTGTCGGCATTTCCGGCGAATTGTCGTTAGGCCACGCGGGATTTATGAGCGTCGGCGCGTTTACCGGGACAACGGCGGCAATCGCGTTACAGGACTTGATTCCAATCGCGCCGGTCAGACTGGCGGTTAGTTTAATCATCGCCGCGATATTCGCCGCGTTCGCGGGATTTTTGATCGGCGTTCCGGTTTTGCGCTTGAACGGAGATTATCTGGCAATCGTGACGCTGGCATTCGGGGAGATTATCAAGGCGGTTTTAAATAATTTATATGTCAGCGTGGATAATCGCGGCTTGCGCCTTGGCTTGTTTGAGGGTCCCGGCGCGGATTTCACGGGCAAAAGAATTATACAGGGGCCGATGGGAATCGGCGGGATTCAGAAGATTTCCAGTTTTACCGCCGGATTTATTTTAATCATGCTGACGCTGATGATTATATTTCATCTCGTCAACAGCCGCGCCGGACGCGCGATTATGGCGATCCGGGACAACCGGGTAGCGGCGGAGAGCGTCGGCGTATATGTGACGAAATATAAAATGATGGCGTTTGTCACGTCGGCGGCGCTGGCGGGCGCGGCGGGCGCGCTGTTCGCGATGAATTATTCGACTGTCGTGGCGAATAAATTTGATTTTAACACGTCGATTTTAGTATTGGTATTCGTCGTCTTGGGCGGACTGGGAAATATGCTTGGATCTATTATAGCCGCCGCCGCGCTGACGATTTTACCGGAGGCGTTACGCCAATTCGCTAATTATAGAATGCTGGTTTACGCGGTTGTGTTAATACTCGTCATGCTGGTGACGAATCATCCGGCGGTGAAAAATTTCTCCGACAGATTCCGGAACGCGGATCATAATAATCTTAATCAGGACGAAAATCAGCCGGAGACGGGCGGTCAAAATAATCTCACGGATAACGCGGCGGGGGTGTAAGAAATGTCAAATCAGGAGGGGAACCCGGTAAAAAAGGCGGACCCGGTAAAATTAGTGCCTGTCCCGTCGAAGGGCATGATTCCGGAGCGGGATATAGACAAAAAGCCGATTCTGGAATGTGTGAATCTGGGAATTTCATTCGGCGGACTGAAAGCCGTGGAGGATTTTAATATTATCATCGGCAGGACGGAGATTTCCGGCTTGATCGGCCCGAACGGAGCTGGAAAAACGACGGTATTTAATTTATTGACGAAAGTCTATCAGCCGACAACGGGGACGATTTTATTAGACGGCAAAGACACGCATGACATGAACGCGATGAAAATCAGCCGCGCCGGAATCGCCCGGACGTTCCAGAATATCAGATTATTTCATAATCTGACGGTGGAAGATAACGTAAAAGTCGCGATGGACGCGAATATAAAATATAATATGTGGTCCGGGATATTCAGACTACCGGGATACTGGAAAGAGGAAAAAGCCGCGCATGAACGGGCATTGGATTTATTATCTTTGTTTTCCATGCAGGGCATGGCGCGGTTTCCGGCGGGGGCTTTGCCGTATGGCGCGCAGAGACGGCTGGAAATCGTCCGGGCGCTGGCGACGAATCCAAGTTTATTATTATTAGACGAACCGGCGGCGGGGATGAATCCGTCCGAAACGGCGGAATTGATGGAAAATATTCGCAAAGTGCGGGATACGCTTCAAATCGCGGTGTTATTGATCGAACATGATATGAATTTGGTCATGAATATCTGCGAGGGAATCTGCGTGCTGAATTTCGGGAAGATTATCGCGAAAGGAACGCCGGAGGAAATTCAGTCCAATCCGGTTGTGATAGAGGCCTATCTGGGTAAAAAATAAACATATCGCGGGGGGAGGCGGTATATTTTGATGAACGCGGGCGAAGTGATTTTACAGGCGGAAAATTTAAATGTATATTACGGCAGTATCCATGCCGTGAAAGATATTTCTTTTGAGGTCCGGTCGGGCGAAATCGTGACGCTGATCGGCGCCAACGGCGCGGGCAAATCGACGGTGTTAAACACAGTCTCAGGATTGCTGCGAAGCCGGACGGGATCGGTCATGTTTCATGGCGAGGCGATACACAGGACGCCAAGTCATAAAATCGTATCGCGCGGGCTGGCGCTGGTCCCGGAGGGCCGCCGGATCTTCGCGAGAATGACCGTAAAAGAAAATCTGGAAATGGGCGCGTTTACCCGGAAAAGCGGGGATTTAAATCAGGATTTTGAGATAATATATAATTATTTCCCGCGATTGAAAGAACGAAGCGGACAGATTGCCGGTACGCTTTCCGGCGGGGAACAGCAAATGCTGGCGATGGGACGGGCATTGATGAGCCGCCCGCAAGTATTAATGCTGGATGAGCCGTCAATGGGCCTTGCGCCGATTCTGGTTGAACAGATTTTTGAGATTATCGGGAATCTGCATAAAGACGGGACGACGATATTATTAGTAGAGCAAAACGCGCAGGCGGCGCTCTCCGTCGCGGATCGTGGTTATGTGCTGGAAACAGGCAAAATATCGGCGTCCGGCGCGGGCCGCGAACTGTTGGAAAGCCCGGAGATCAAAAAAGCCTATCTGGGAGGATAAAATTTTATGGCGGCTGTGTTATATTTATGCCTGTCCGTGATATTTGGATACGCTCTCTGCCGGATTTGTTTTCCGCGTCTGGCGCGGTTCGCGGAACAGGATTTTGACGGGAATGTGACTTCTCTCAGCCCGTTTTTTTTATTGATCCCGGCGTGGTTTTATTTCGGGATTCTGCCGCTGACATGGCTTGTTTATATTCTGGCCGTATGTTTGCGGGACGCGAAACATCCGTTGCTTCCGGCGAATGCCATTGCCATTTCGGTTTTTTTGTTATTCACGGCGGTTTTGCTCCGGAAATCCGAACGGAAACGGCGTTTTGATTTTCAATCTCCCCGGAACTGGCTGTCCCGGATTGGGGCGTGGGAATATATCGGCGTATTGCTGGCCGGGATTTTCACTTCTTTTCTGTTCATATGGGTGTTTCATGTGCAAGACGGCGTATTGCGTATCGGCTATTCCGTATTCAGTGATTTTACGCCGCATGTGTCGATGATTCGTTCTTTTTCGCGGGGGATTAATTTTCCGACCTGTTATACGCCTTTCGCCGGGGAAGATGTCAAATATCATTTTTTATATATGTTTCTGTGCGGGAATCTGGAATATCTGGGTTTGCGTTTGGATGTCGCGTTTAATCTGCCGACAATCTTGGGGTTTCTCTGTACGCTGAGTTTGTTATATACATTCGGGACAAGGCTTTCCGGGCGGAAAGCCGCCGGGGGGCTGGCCGTATTATTTTTTCTCTTCCGTTCCTCGCCGAGTTTATGGACATATCTGGCGGAAATCCCCAAAGGGCGTTTATTATATGATTTAATACATCAGGATGAATTTATCGGCTATACGCCAAACGAAAACTGGGGCTTATGGAATTTAAATGTTTATTTAAATCAGCGGCATCTGGCGTTTATTCTTGGAATTTTAATTTTATTCGTCATGTTTTTCGCGCAGACGTTCTGGGACGGCTTGAAACGTCTGGAAAATATACGCGAAGAAAAATATAAAAATAATAACAACGCGGGCGATATGGAAGCGGCAGGCGTAACAGAAATAAATGATATTAATATAAATAATAATAATATAAATACGCCGGAAAAATTAGGTTTCTGGCTGAAAAGCTGGATAACTTGCTTTTTCCGGGAAAGCGTGTTTTCTTGGGACGGATGGCGGCCCGTATGTCCGGATACGCTCGCGGGCGCGGGAAATCATGAGATCATCTCCCGGCTGATTTTGCCCGTATGCGCCGGATTGTATCTCGGCATGATTTCTTTCTGGAATGGCGCGGTTTTAATCGCCGCGCTGCTGGTTTTATTTATCCTCGCCCTGTTCAGCGACGCGCGCCTTTCTTATCTGATTACGGCGGTCATTTCACTCGCGCTGGCTTTGATCCAGTCCCGCGCGTTTATCCGGGAAAGCGCGTTTTCTCTTCGATATTTCTTCGGCTTTATCGCGGAAAATAAAACGCTGTTCGGCGTAATATATTATATCTGGCTGTTGACCGGATTTCTTTTGATATTGCTCCCGGCGTTGTTCGCCGTGACGGA
>CAJOQY010000133.1 GCA_905236835.1 uncultured Oscillibacter sp.
CCGGATAACTCGAACAGCGGCGGCGATTTCGATTCCGGCGAAGAGGCGCGAACGGCTGATGGAGAATAAAAATAATCAAAGTCCGGCGGCGGACGCCAGCCGGACAAATATCAATCATGCCAACGCGCAAACGCGCGCTGATTCAAATCAAAATCACGCTAATATACAGACGCGCGCCGATTACGGTAAAATCCTGCTCGAAAACGGCGTTATGCCGGATGATATAACGCTGTCCGAAATGAGAATCAGCCGCGCCGAGGCGCAACTGATCCTTGCCCGCGTTCATCACGCGCCGCGATAAGATTATATTTTATACTCGCAGACAGCGCATAGCGTTTAATATCGCCAAAAACGCCACCCCGACATCCGCGAATACGGCAAGCCATAAATTCGCCAGTCCAAACGCGCCTAATATCAAGACCAAAAACTTGACCGTCAACGCGAATATAATATTTTGCCGGACAATTTTTAACGTCTTACGGGCGATTTCCATCGCAAGCGCGATTTTCGCCGGATTGTCATCCATTAAAACTATATCAGCCGCTTCCACGGCGGCGTCAGACCCCAGCGCGCCCATGGCGATCCCGACATCCGCGCGCGCCAGTACAGGCGCGTCGTTGATCCCGTCGCCAACAAAACACACATTCCCTCGCCGTTTTTGACGCAATAACTCCTCTATGAAATCCACTTTCGCGGCGGGCAGCAATCCCGCGTGATATTCACGGATTCCCAGCGCGTCCGCCGCCGCTTTCGCCGCCGCTTCCGTGTCGCCGGTCAATAACACAATCCGCGCCGCTCCGTGACGCTTTAAATCATCCATCGCCTGTTTCGCGCCGGATTTTAATTGATCCGATAATATCACCATGCCCGCGTATACGCCGCCAATGGCGATATATACCGCCGGACCGCCGTTTTCACCCGCGCCGGATAAAATATTTATATTTATATTTTGCCGTTCCAATAAACGCCGGTTTCCCGCGCAAATCTCCTGACCGTTTACCCGCGCCCGGACGCCGTATCCCGCCAATTCCTCCACGTCGGATATTATATTATTATTTATTATATTATTATTTATATCATCGCCGGACGCCGTTTGATTTTGATACGCGTCCGGCGTTTTGTTCTTTTCGCCGGATATTCTATCACGCGCGTCCGGGTTTTGATACGCGCTTTGATTTTGATATTCCGCGCATAACGACCGCGCGATCGGATGGCTGGAACGCGATTCGGCCAGCGCGGCGGCTTTTAATATCTCGCTTTTCTCAAACCCGTTGGCGGGTACAATCTCCCGGACCTGAAAGCCGCCTTCCGTCAAAGTCCCGGTTTTGTCAAACGCGATAATTTCCGCCCGCGCCAGCGATTCCAGATAAACACTGCCTTTGATTAAAATCCCCTTCCGCGACGCCGCGCCGATCCCGCCGAAAAAACTCAGCGGAACGGAAATCACCAGCGCGCACGGACACGAAACCACAAGAAACACCAATGCCCGATGAAACCAGTTTGACCAGTTTCCAATCTCCAAAGCCGGATTTATCGCGCCGATCAGCGGCGGGACTATCGCCAATAACGCGGCGAAAATCACGACGCACGGCGTATAATAGCGCGCGAAACGCGTAATAAACCGCTCCTGAACCGCTTTTTTCTCTCCGGCGTTCTCCACCAGTTCCAGTATCCTTGATACCGTCGATTCCATGCCGGATTTCGTCACTTGTACGCGCAGCAATCCCGCGCCGTTGACACAGCCGCTGATAATCTCATCACCCGGTTTGACATCCCTTGGCAGGGATTCCCCCGTCAAAGCCGATGTATCCAGACTGGATACGCCGTCCAATACAATCCCGTCCAGCGGGACGCGTTCGCCGGGATTGACAAGCATAATCATTCCGGCTTCCGCGTCCTCCGGATCCATATCCTCCCAGTTCCGCGCGGTTCGCTCTCCGTCCCCGGAAATTTCAATATGCGCGATGTCCGGACGAATATCCATCAATTCCGCCACCGAACGCCGCGAACGTCCCACCGCGTAATCCTGAAACAGTTCGCCCGTCTGGTAAAATAACATCACAAATACGGACTCGGCGTATTCGCCAATCGCCAACGCCCCGATTGTCGCGAGTGACATTAAAAAATTTTCATCAAATATTTGACCGTTTTTGATATGCCGGATTGATTTATACAACACATCCCACCCGGCGATGAAATACGGCGCGAGATATAATATTTTTAAAAATATTTTAAAATTTCCCCGCGCTCCGCCGTCCGTTGCGATTATATCTGTTATTTTAATTATTATCAACAATAACGCCGCGATTACAATCCGCGCGGCGAGTTTTTTCTGTTTCGGCGTCAAATCCGGCATTACATATTCACCACGCAATCCGGCTCCACTTTCCGGCACGCTTCCACGACTTCTTTCATGATTGCGTCAAAACGCGCGTCGTCGGCGTCAATCGTGAGTTTCTGCGCCATAAAACTAACTGTCGCGTCGTGTACGCCGTCAATTTTTTTAATCGCCGCTTCCATTTTCGCCGCGCAGTTCGCGCAGTCCAGATCCGTTAATTTATAACGCTTTTTCATGACAAGCCCTCCGGATAAAAATATTAATAAATTAATAAAATTATATATTTTCGCGTTTTATAAATTTTCGCCCCCGGTATTATTCGCGTATATGCTCCAATCCCTGATCAATTATCGCCTGTACATGACTGTCATCCAGCGAATAATAAACCGTCCGTCCGTCGCGGCGGGATTTCACCAGACGCACGCTTTTTAACGCCCGCAACTGATGCGATACGGCTGACTGGCTTAATCCCAATAACGCCGCTATATCACATACGCATAATTCCGCCGCCGACAGCGCGTATAATATCCGCACGCGCGTCGAATCGCCGAAAATCCGGAACAATTCAGTCAGATTATATAATTCATCCTCATCCGGAATACATTCCCGGACTTTTTTCAACGCGTCCTCATGCAAATGAATCCCGTCGCAAATATCCGTACCGTACCGATCCCGCATTGGCAACCCCCCATTTCAATATATGCGCATTTGTTCATATATTCATATTTGCATTATATCATATCCACCCGCGCGCGTCAAGCGTTTTTCGCGCAAAAAGACACAGGAACGCGGTCCCCGCAACATCGAAAGGAGA
>CAJOQY010000134.1 GCA_905236835.1 uncultured Oscillibacter sp.
CCGACGTATAAGGCCCATGAATTCGGCGTGACTGTCCCGACGGATTTCTGGAATTGATGATAAAATAATAATATATTATATTTAATATTATATTCCCCCGGCGCGATTGCCGGGGGATTTTGATTTTTTGATTTTAATCAGGCCAATACGGCCAAATCACGGTAAAGATAAGTGATAATATCGGCGCGGGGACAAAGCGCGTTCGGGGAAAACGCCGTGGCGGTATCCTGTAACATTCCTTTCGCGTCAGCCCATGAAATCGCCCCGGCGTAATATGTCGCGGCGTAACGGGCGGCCAGTTCGCTTTCGTGCGTGACAGCCGGTTCGTTCGCGGCGCGCCATAAAAAAGTAATCACATGGGCGCGGGTACAGGTCCCGGCGGGATTGAACGTGTTTTCACTGGTCCCGGTGGTAATCCCGTTTTCATACGCCCAGAGAATCGCCTTGTAAAACGCGCTGTTGGGATTGACATCTATAAAGGGATTTTCCGTTGTACGGGGTTCCGGGCTTCCGTTGATCCGCCATAAAAACGTGGCGACCTGTCCGCGCGTACAGGTGGAATAGGGATCGAACGTCGTGGGGGAAGTGCCGTTTGTGATGCCGTTTTCGACGGCCCATAACACGGCCTTGTCATAATAAGTCCCGACGGGAATGTCGGCGAACAAATCAGAAGCGTTGATGGATCCGGTTTCCATGCGGAACGAGCCGGGGATGGACGCGCCGGATCTCGGATACAGGCGGAAAGAGATGATTTCGGATCGCGTCAATTCCCGCCCCTCGGATGTCGCGGCGTTGACGGTATCGACGGGGACCGGCGCGGGAATATAAGTCACGGAAGTCACGGGATACGCGCCAAGATCGGAATCGTAGAAATAACAGCGCGCGTCGGACGGGAGCGGCGTTCCGGAGCCGTTGACGTAATTGGCGTACAGTCTGCCGCCGGAAGGCGGCGTAAAAATAATATAAGCGAGCGCGCTGTTGGTTAAATACTGAAAATCAGACGGCTGGAAGATATGGACGGACGAAAAGCGTATCGTATGAAGCGTATCGGGGACGACGATCCGGAGCGTTCCCGAAGCCGTAATTGAACCGGCGGCGTTATAAATATGAAAGCCGACTTCATAAGAGCCTGTCTGAGAGGGGACGAAATAAAGCTCTGACAAATCGCTGTAAGAGATATTTTCCGAACTGGTTAAAACTCCCCGGTTGCTGTCGCGGTATAATATGCCGGTCAGGGAACTGGATGACGACAGACTGCCGAAATTAAATCGAATATGATGCCAGCCGGACGAGCCGAACGCGGCGCTGATCGCCGTATTCAGGATAGACGCCCCGGCGGTATTGCTGGTATTGTCGGCGCTTCCGAAGGAATACGCGGCGGCGTTGTTCAGCGTGATGAGAGCCGCCGCCCCGCCCGTGTTGGAATTGGCGTAAGCGTCCGCGCCTGTCTGGGCGATGCCGCCGATATTTCGCACGGTGATTTCAATTTTGCCAGTCAGGGAACGCGTTCCGGAATTCAGTTCGTAACCGGCGGACCAGACGCCGGGGGCGTGCGGGACAAGATACATATTGCGGAACTGGGCCCATGTGTAATCATCATTGGCCTGTATCGCCGAGCCGTTGGACGCGCGCAAAGTCCCGTAAGACGCGCCGGAGAACGAATACAGCCGGATTTCCGCGCCGGACGCGATGGACGCGTCAAATTCGCGCCGGAATTGATCTTCCATCTCGACGGAGAGATCATATAATTCCAGATTCGTTCCGGTCGTCGTCGACGCGGTGAGATCATATACGGACTCTTCCGCGTTCACGCGCACCGTACAGCTATAAATCCGGTTGGTGTCATTATAATGATCCGTGACATCGGCTGTAACAGTCGTCGTGCCGGATGTGCGGCCATGGACAACAACCCGGTCATTGCTTTGATTGCTGACCGTCGCGATTCTTGTATTCTCGGATTTCCACGTCACGGAATAATCGGCGTCGGACGGGGAAACATCCAGATACAACGTGGCGGAATCGCCGCTTTTGACTTTCAAAGAAGTTTCGCTCAAAGACGCGCTTGTAATCCGATTTGAGGAAGTCGACGAACCGGAGATATAAACCGTAATCCGGACAATAAATCCATTGTCCTCCGGGGACGCGGCCTGAATCACGGCGGTCCCGGCGCGCAATGTACGATAAGTATTGCCTCCGGCGCTTTCAATCGAGCCGTTGGAATTGGAATCCGAAGAAATCCAACTGTCCAGACCGTTGGAAGAGCCGCCGTTGAGATAACGCGTGACGCCGGAGAGCGTAAACGAACGGTTTGACGCGATTGTCATCGACGCGTTGACGCTGCCCCGGCTGTTGACAACGGCAAGCTCCTCATTGTCGTTATATACGCTGAAAGATTGTATGCTATTATTTACAGACGCGTTAGACGGCGTGGGGGTGGGCGTCGTTCCGGACGCCGCGCCGGAGACAATCAACAGCGGCATGACCGCCAGCGCGAACAGGCGGAAAGCGATCCCCCGCCAATATTTCCGCTTGATTTTCATAACTATCATTCTCCTGTCATTATATGATGATCCGTCACTGTTTTCATTTATCACGCTTTGTCGGCGATAATCAATCATATTTTAGAAGAACGCGCCCGCATTGTCAAGAAAAACCGTTGAATCGCGCGAAATTGTCACGATTTTTTCACATACGCGTTACAAATTCGCCATAATCTTCCAATTTTGACCGTCCCACGCGGAAAAACACAGAAACGCGGTCCCCGCAACATCGAAAGGAGAAAACTCCAACGGGGTCCGCGTTCCTGTTTATTTATCAGCCGGGTTTACGCGTACTTGACCCGGCGCGTCACGGACGGGGTTCCCAATCCCGACCGAGGGACGCCATGGGAGAGACGCGGAATTAAGCGGCGGCTTCTACTTTGCCGGCAGTTGTTTTTATCGCATATTCCTCGCCATAACTGCTGGTGCCTTTCATAAGCGGTTCTTCATCCGTACCGGCTCTTTTTGGTAACAAAGTAGCCGCGGAAGTCCCTTTACCTTCACCGCTTGCTTGCAGAGCGACAATCCCTTTGAGTTTGCTTGCGCCTTCACCGCGGTCAAAGACAAAGACAATATCAGCGACTTCGGTTCCAGTGGCAAGTACATTCGGCGCGTCTTTGGACGCTTCCGCAAATTTATTGAGCGGCGCCGCGGGTTGTGCCGGATCTTCATTTGTAGCGGCAACAGCGTCGGAAAATACATCCACAGCCGCGTCCGCGCCAATGTCGGGGAATTCTGAAAGATCAATCGTCCAGTCCTTGACCTGCTGTTTAATCGGCATTTGATAAATGAAGAATTCAACGTCTTTCGGCGCGGTCATCATTGCCATTTTCGCCTCGGTATAGCCGTTGCGCAGTGCGGATAAATCCACCGATTCCCGCGAGCGTTCCAATTGATTGGCAAACGTCGGAATCGCAATCGCCACCATAACGGCGATAATCGCGACGACAATCAGCAGTTCCGCCATGGTGAAGCCTTTGTTTTCGTTCGTTTTCTTCATACAATTTGACCTCCCTGTCTAAAAATATATTTCCAACCGCCGCCAACGGGGGGAAGGATACGGGCCCGGTATCCTCCCCGAATTCCCATGACGGACAGCCGGAAACATAAAGGGCGACGCTGAGTTATCATCCTCAACGCCGCCTGACAGGATTTGTCAAAAC
>CAJOQY010000135.1 GCA_905236835.1 uncultured Oscillibacter sp.
GAGATCCAAATTCTCACGGCTTAACCGCCGCAACTCATCCACGCCCGGAAAATCCCGTGTCGGCTCTATGTAATCCGCCAGATAAATAATTTTATCTAACAGCGTCATATCCGCCCGCCCGGTCGTGTGATAGAAAATCGCGTCCGCGATTTCGTCATCCGCGCCGAATAATTCCCGCGCCACCGCCGCGCCGGTTTTCGCGTGCAATAATTTCACCGCCACGCGCTCCAGCTTGTCCAGTTCGATTCCGTATCTCCGGCATAACTGTAATTGCGCTTCCAGATTTAATCTTTTCGTGCAGTCATGCAGCAACGCCGCGCGGCGGGCTTTCTCCACGTCCGCGCCGTAACGCATACTCAGCCTGATCGCTTCCTGCTCCGTGCCTAATACATGCGCCATCCTGCGCCCGTTCAAATACGACATCGCCACGGGACGCAGTAAAGACAACGGCAGTTCTTTTAAATCCGCGCCTGTGCCATATAAATGCTCCCGCAGAATATAGCCATATACCGCCGGGGGGAGTAATCTTCCGCCCTGTCCGCGCGCCAACAGATCCCGCAGACGCGTTGACGATATATCCACCACGTCCGGGACGCTCATCGTAAAAATCCGCGCGTCCGGGAATACCGCGTACAGTCTCGCTCTCTGCGTCGCGAATACGTCCTCCGGATCCTCGTCCGTGCGGCTGAACGCCGCGATTCCCGCCGTTTCCACGATCCGTCCCGCCTCATGCCAATGATGCAACGACAAAAACATATCCGTTCCCATCAAAAACCATAAATCATCGTCCGGATGCTGTTTTTTCAACACATCCAGCGTATCCGACGTGTAGCTTTTTCCGTCGCGGCATAATTCCAAATCCAATACGCGCACCTGATCGCCCAGTCCGATCTGCCAGCCTGCCAGACGCGCCATTTCCAGTCTCTGCCGCGCTGTGGGCGAACCCGCCGGCAAATCCTTATGCGGCGGCATACCGGTCGGCACAAGATATAATAAATCCAGCCTCAGCGCGTCGACAGCCGCCCGCGCCGCCGTCACATGGCCCATATGCGGCGGATTGAACGTCCCGCCGTATACGCCGATTTTCAGCCTTTTTTTGCCGCCCTCTTTTTGATCTTCTTTTTTATCCTCCGTCGATTCCGTCTTTTCCGCGGCTTTCCGGCCCTTTTTCTTTTTTGACTTGCCCTTTTTCTCTTTCGCTTCCTCCGCCATCCGTTCCAGTTTTTCGAGTTTCTCCTGTTTTTGCAATTCCGCCTGTTCCCGCGTTTCGCGCGCCTTTTTGACCGCGCCCGACACGCGGACCTGCCCGGCCTGATTCCCCGGATTCTCTTCCGGCGTGTTTTCCGTGTTTTCCGCCGCCGTTTCCTCCGGATTTCCCGTATTTTCCGGCGTCATATTTTCCGGATTCGCCGCCTTTTTTTTCTTTTTCTTACGCTTTTTTTTCGCCTGTCCGGCCTGATTGCCCGGATTCTCCTCCGACGCGTTTTTCGCGTTTTCCGGATTCCCCGTATTTTCCGGCGTCACGGCGCTTTCTTGATTCTCCGCCGCCGCGTTTCCACGCTCTTCCATATTTTCCGGCGTCGCCGCCTGATTCTCTTCCATGCCGCTCACGCCTTCTTTCCTTCGCCGGAAATCAAAACAATCCGCTTTTCCTCCGGCATCGTTTCGCTTGGTCTGTATAATACAAATCTGGTCCCGATAACCTGCACCACCGCGCTGTCCGTCGCCGCCGCCAGATCATCCGCCGCGCTCCGCGCCGTGTCGGACAAATCATTTTTCAATACCCGGCACTTGATTATTTCCCGCGCTTCCAGCGCGTTACGCGCCTGTTGAATCACGCTTTCCGTCACGCCGCCTTTGCCGATTCGCAAAATCGTCTCTATCCCGTTCGCGAGTCCTCTCAATTGGGCGCGCTGTTTTCCCGTCAATTCCATTTTCATCATCATTCACGCGTTTCCAGTTTCCAAAACTTTTTCATCCTGATTCCCCGCCGCCGCTTTTTCATTCTGATTTTTATCTTGTTTTTTATCCGGATTTTCACCCGGGTTTTCGCCCTGATTTTCCGGCGCGTCCGGACTTAAATAATTTTCCAACGCTTTCACAAACGCCGCCAGCGCTTTCCCGCGATGGGAAATCGCGTTTTTCTCCTCCGGCGATAACTGACCGAATGTCTTGCCCTGTTCCGGAATTAAAAATATCGCGTCATAGCCAAATCCGCCCGTGCCAAGCGCCGCGAAAGCGATCGCGCCGTCACAGCGCCGCTCCGCCGTCACAACGCTCCCGTTGGGAAACGCGGCGGCGACCGCGCAGGTAAAATGCGCGGCGCGGCTTGTCGCCCCACGCATGGCCCGTAAAACCAACTGACATCTTGCCGCGTCCGTCAGTCCCGGGCCGCCGTACCGCGCCGAATAGATTCCCGGCGCGCCGTTGAGCGCGTCCACGCATAAGCCGCTGTCGTCTCCAATCGCGGGCAGTCCGGACGCCTCGCACAGCGCTTTGGCCTTTAATAACGCGTTTTCCATGAAACTCGTCCCGGTTTCCTCAATTTCAATATTAATTCCCGCCTCTTCCGGAGAGATAATCTCGATTTTTATATTATTATCCATCAGAATTTCACGCATTTCGCGCAATTTATTTTCATTTTTCGTCGCCAGTATCATTTTTTCCGGAATCGCGACGTTTCCCGTCGCCAGTTCCTCCGGCATTTTCAATCCAGACATATTATATATTTCCCCCTAACGCCTCTTTTTGAAGCGCCAGAAGTTCTTTATTGCCTTTGGCGCATAAGCGTAATAATTCCTGCTGTTCCTGTATCGTAAACGCCCGGCCTTCTCCCGTGCCTTGAATCTCGATCAATTCGCCCGCTTCGTTCATGATGCAATTTAAATCCACTTGCGCCTTGCTGTCCTCCTCATAGCATAAATCCAGCATGGCGTAATCATCCACAATCCCGGCGCTGACGCCGGTAACATAATGACGCAATGGCGAGGAAAAAAGTTCCCGTTCCTCCACCAGCCACCGGCACGCCAGCGCAAGCGCCACAAATCCGCCCGTGACCGACGCCGTGCGCGTTCCGCCGTCGCCCTGCAGCACGTCGCAATCTATAGTAATCATATGCTCGCCCAGACGCTTTAAATCCACCGCCGAACGGAGTGATCTTCCAATCAACCTTTGAATTTCCGCGCTCCGGGGATTTAATTTCAATCTGCTTATATCCCGCGCCTTGCGTTCCCGATTGGCGCGGGGAAGCATATTATATTCCGCCGTCACCCAGCCTTGGCCGCGCGGGATAAACACCGGCGTCCGGTATTCCACGCTCGCGCAGCATAACACCATCGTGTCGCCGCATTCCACAAGACAGCTTCCCTCCGCGAATTTTGAAAAATTCGGCGTCAATCTGACAGGACGCAGTTCCGCCAGTTCCCGTCCGTCCGCTCTTTTCATCCCGCGTTCCCCTTTCCGTATCATGCCATATCATGAAATTCACGATAATTTATTAAAAATTATTAAAATTTATTATCAAATCACGGCTTCCAGATATTCTCTGGCGTTAAACGGCTGTAAATCGTTCAATCCCTCGCCGACGCCCGCCAATTTCACCGGAACGCCCATTTCCCGCGCGATTGGGATCACAACGCCGCCTTTCGCCGTGCCGTCTAATTTCGTCAATACAATTCCCGTCAGGCCCGCCGCGTCGCGGAATTTCCGCGCCTGAATCAATCCGTTCTGTCCCGTCGTCGCGTCCAGCACCATCAAAGTCTCCCGCGCCGCGTCCGGACATTCCCGGTCCATGATTTTAGATAATTTCGATAATTCCGCCATTAAATTCGCCTTGTTATGCAGCCTGCCCGCCGTATCGACCAACACCACGTCCGCGCCGCGCGCTTTCGCCGCCTGTATCGCGTCGAACAATACCGCGCCCGGATCCGTCCCCTCATTCTGACGGACAATCTCACATCCGGCGCGATTGGCCCAGATTTCCAATTGATCCGCCGCCGCCGCCCGGAACGTGTCCGCCGCGCAGAACAACACCCGCTTGCCACGCCGCCGCAATTGAAAGCCCAATTTGCCAATCGAAGTCGTTTTTCCCACGCCGTTCACGCCCGTGAATAATATCATACTCGGTTTTGTCGACAGATTCAACTCCGGATCGCCGACGCTCATTTTTTCCTCTAAAATCAAACGCAAGGCCCATTTGATTTCATCCTGACTTTTTAAATTCTCCTTTTTGACCAGTTTTCTTAATTCTTCCACGGCTTCCGTCGCCGTTTCCATGCCCATATCGGCCAGAATCAGTTTTTCTTCCAGTTCGTCAAAAAATTCCTCGTCCGCCTCCGTGAAGCCCGCGCCGAATAAATTCCCCGTCACTTTTTTCAGCCCGTCAAAAAATCCCATCCGCCATCGTCCTTTTATTATTTTATATTCATCATTTTAATATTATATTTATTATATTACATTAAAAAATCACTGATTCCTTATTTTACCACAAAACGACGGATCGCGCCATATCTTTTATCAATTTTATCCCGTCATTTTGTGATTTTTTTGTCATTCCCGCCTTGTTATATTTTTATCATATTATCATACCGCTTATCAAGCCGCAAAATATGAAAATTTTATGAAATTTCATATTAATTTTTTTATCAAATCCCACGCGATTTTCTCTCCGCGCGTTATTCAATCCCAAGTTCTTTGGACATATCATTTAAATTAATCGTCAGAATTTTACTGATTCCCTGTTCCTGCATCGTCACGCCATATAATACATCCGCTTCTTCCATGGTTCCGCGCCGGTGCGTAATCACGATAAACTGCGTGTGATCCGTCAGATTCCGCATATAACGCGCGTATCTCGTGACATTGACATCATCCAGAGCCGCTTCTATCTCGTCCATCACGACGAACGGCGTCGGATGTACTTTTAAAATCGAAAAATACAGCGCAATCGCCACAAACGCCTTTTCCCCGCCCGATAACAATGAAATCGTTTTCAATGTCTTTCCGGGCGGCTGGGCTTTGATTTCAATCCCGCAGTTTAAAATATCTTTTTCGTCCTCCAATTCCAGACGCGCCGCTCCGCCGCCGAATAATTCTATAAACGTCGTCTGAAAACTTTCTGATAATAATTTAAACTGCCGCTCGAAAATCACGGTCATTTGCGCCGTGATTTCCGTAATAATGCCCTCCAATTCCACTTTGGCCTTCTCTATATCATCTCTTTGACCCGTTAAATAACTATATCGCGCGTTGACTTCGTCAAATTCCTCTATCGCGCCCATATTCACCGCGCCAAGTTTGCCGATTTCGCGTTTTAATTCCCCAATCCGGCGGCTTGCCTTCGGGACGCTTTCAATTTCTATCTTCTGTTCCGTCGCCGCCGAATGCGTCAATTCATAATTTTCCCATAATTTATC
>CAJOQY010000136.1 GCA_905236835.1 uncultured Oscillibacter sp.
CGGCTGTAACAAATGCGC
This sequence comes from uncultured Oscillibacter sp., assembly GCA_905236835.1. Classification (GTDB taxonomy): domain Bacteria; phylum Bacillota; class Clostridia; order Oscillospirales; family Oscillospiraceae; genus Oscillibacter. Next base: position 19 of record CAJOQY010000136.1, read on the forward strand.
GAACGCGTCGCCGAATCCGGAGCCGTTGATAATGCCGATTAACATAGACACGAACGCCATGAACGGCAACAGCGTTGTGATACAGGTCTGAATCGCGTCGCGGGCCGCCTGATAAAATGTATTCACCACTTTGCCCGCGCCGAGGCCGATTCTGGTAATTAAAGATTTATTCTCCTGCGCGGCCAAGGTTTCAGATACTTTTTTGTCAGCCGTGAAGCCGGTGGATTTGCTGTCGCTTTTTTCGTCGGCTTTCGTTTCCGTCGCGGCGTCGGCGAAGCGTCCGGCGGCGGGCTGTGATCCGTCCGCGAGAGATATTTGTTTGCTTGTGACGGCGGATACATAAATATCTTCTTTGATATATTGCGCCATAGGTCCGGATTTGCCCACCGGCATGACATTAATTGTCGGGATTCCCTTTTTGGGATAAATGCCGCAGCGCAACGTGCCGCCGCAGTCGATAATGGCCAGCGCGATTTCTTCCTCCGGGCATTTGGTTTTAAATCCGTTTACGGGCGTCATGCCGGACAGTTCCACGATTTTATTCAAACACTCCGGTTCGCCGCCTCCGGCGGTAATAAACATCACTTTATCGCGCTGTTCGGTCGGCGTAATCACCAGAGGACCGCCAAAGCCGCCCGCGCCTTTTTCCACACGAATCGAATGCAGTTCAGCCATTTTTCTTTCCTCCTGTCTGATTACGCTTCTTCGCCTTTATAATTTCTGCGCAGTTTGACGCCCTGCTGTTTCTCGACATAGATCGTCGTGAACTCCGTGGCATAGCCGGAAATAAAATTGGCGATCAGGCCGACTAATAAATATCTGACCGCGAGCGGCGTGGTATCCAGTCCCAAAGCCGTGATCCCGTTGGCGATGCCCAGCCAGATGAACAATTCCGAAGCGTTGATATGCGGGAAAATGCCGTTGTTCGTGTGGCAGTGATAAGTAACTGACGCGTAGAACGCGGGCTTGTAAAATTCCGGCATGAATTTGCCGATAGAAAGCGCCATGGGATTTCCCAGCATGAACGCGCTGACGAACGGCAGAACGGCATAACGCAGAATGGGATTGCCGGTGCAGAAGCGGGCGATTTTGTTAATTGTCGCCTCGCCGGCCAGAGCCATAATCGCGTTCATGAGGACCAAGAGCATTAAGATCGTCGGGATAATGCCCGTGACCCACGACATGAACTGCGCGCCGCCCAGATTGAACAGATTCATAAAGCCGGCTGCCAGTTTGACGATAAAGTCCATAAAAACACGCCTTTCTTGAATAAATTTTTTAATAAATTTCTAAATCCTGCCCCCTGTCAGAACGCGTCCCGCCTTCTGGAACGGGGACGGCTTGTCGGGGACCGTTTCGCCGTTGATAATGATTTTATTATAAGTGTCTCTCGCGTCTAAAATCGCCTTGCGGAGGTTTTTGCCGTGTTTAGGCAGATCGGCTTCCGTCAGACCGCCGACGAATTTACCCTCAAATCCGGGCAGAGGCTTCACACGCGCGAACGCCGTCACGCCCATGAGCATTTTGCCCTCCTGAATCATGCCGTCGTCGTCGATTAAAAACATCACGATGGCCCCGGCGTTGAAACCGCCCGACTGCCGTCCGCACGCCACTTTGCCCCGGTGACGCAGTTTGATAAATTCCTGATTGAAATGGCTGATCTGCATACTGGACAAAAACGCCTGAATCAGAAACATCGCCGCCACAAACAGACCCAGTTTCAGCATGATACCCTCCGCCTTTCGCCTGATTTTTTATTCACGCCTGACGATACAACGCCCGCAAAAGCGACTGAAAATCTTTCGCGCTCGCTACTTTCTCCAGCAATTCCGGATCCTGCGCGACCCGAATAATTTCCTCGTAAACCCGGATCAATATCCCGTCATCGGAATCGGCTGACTCCGGAACGCCCATTAAAAATATAACCCGGATGTCCTGCCCGTTATATGACACGGGCTTCGGAAACGCGCCGATTGCCAATACCAGACGCGGTCCGGCGTATTGCATCACATGAGGAATCGCCACGTTGTGATCAAATACCATCGCGCCTTGTTTTTCGCGTTCCCGCAGACGTTCCTCAAATCCCGCGTCAAGCTGTCCTTGTTCCGTCAGCGCCTGAACCATACGGAGCAGAGCCGTTTCGTAATCATCCGACGGCTGGAACGAGAAAAAACGGCTTTCATCCAGCAATCCGCCCATGACGAACCAGTTATTGTCCAAAACCGGCACATCCACGCGATCCCAATATTTCGCCTTCTCAATTTTCTGAC
>CAJOQY010000137.1 GCA_905236835.1 uncultured Oscillibacter sp.
ATGCGCGTTTATTATTCATATTCGATTGTCGCCGGGGGTTTGGATGTAATATCATACAAGACGCGGTTGACGTTCGGGACCTCGTTGACGATACGCGCGCTGACGCGTTCGAGAACATGATAGGGAATCCGGACCCAGTCGGCGGTCATGAAATCGCTGGTGGATACGGCGCGCAGGGCTATCGCGTAATCATAAGTCCGACCGTCGCCCATGACGCCCACGGAACGCAGATTGGTCAAAACCGCGAAATACTGTGACGCGTCGACGTGATTTTTTTCCAGTTCCTCACGGAAAATCGCGTCCGCGAGACGGAGTATATCTAATTTGCGCTTGGTGACTTTGCCAATCACGCGGATAGCCAGTCCCGGACCGGGGAACGGCTGACGATTGACGATATTTTCAGGCAATCCCAATTCCCGTCCCAGAACGCGGACTTCGTCTTTGAACAGCATTCTCAACGGCTCTAAGATTTCACGGAAGTCTATCACATCCGGAAGCCCGCCGACGTTGTGATGACTTTTGATCACAGCGGCGTTGCCCAGTCCCGCGCCGGATTCGATCACATCCGGATAAATCGTCCCCTGCGCCAAGAAATCCATACTGCCAAGGCGTTTTGATTCTTCCTCGAATACGCGGATAAACTGTTTGCCGATGATTTTGCGTTTTTCCTCCGGATCGGTCACGCCTTCCAGCCACATGAGAAAACGGCGGCGGGCGTTGACGCGTCTGAAATGGATATTCCATTTTTGAAACGCCTGTTCGACTTCCTCGCCCTCGTTCATGCGTAATAATCCGTGATCGACGAATACGCAGGTTAATTGTTCGCCCACGGCCTCGGCGAGCAAAGCCGCCGCGACAGCCGAATCCACGCCGCCGGATAACGCTAATAATACTTTGCCGTCCCCGATGGTTTCGCGCAGTTCCCGGATTTTGACGGATTTATAATCGCTCATGCTCCAATCCCCGGACGCGCCGCAGATATGAAATAAAAAATCGCGTAATATATCGTTGCCGTGTTCCGTGTGATTCACTTCCGGATGAAACTGCACGCCGTATAAATTTCTTGTTTGATCACAAATCGCGGCGGCGGGACAGGTGTCGGACCGCGCGATGATTTCAAATCCCTCCGGAATGGTTTCGATATAATCGCCGTGGCTCATCCATGTGATTCCCGATTCCGGAAGATTTTGAAATAATAAATTATTTCGCTCAAAACGCGTGATTGTCTTGCCGTATTCGCGGGCGGACGCGTCGGCGGCGGGATTGACGCGGGCGTTTAACAAAAACGCCATCAGCTGACAGCCATAGCATATCCCCAGAACGGGGACGCCCCACGAGAGAATCTCCGGGGCGATCCGGGGCGCGTTGGCTTCATAGACGCTGTGGGGGCCGCCGGTGAGAATGATCCCAATCGGGCGGCGGGCCTGAATTTGATTTAAATCAGCCGTACAGGGAAGCAGTTCGCAATACACGCCGCATTCCCGCACGCGGCGGGCGATTAACTGACTGTACTGTCCGCCGAAATCGAGTATAATCACAGTCTGATGAGAGGGCATATAATATCCTCCTGTTATTTGTTTCTGTTTCAGCGCGGGTCGATACGATCCGCGACGGCGTTGAGCCAATCCCCGGAGAAATTCTCGATCTGACCGGCGTCGGCCAGCGCGGACAATTCCGGTATCAGCGGCATTTCCGCCAGAAACGGCAGATGATTTCTTTCGGCGGCTTCGGCGGTCTTGCCCTGTCCGAATAAATATAATTTTTTCCCGCAGTCCGGACAAATCGCGTAACTCATATTCTCGATCAAGCCCAATACCGGGATTTCCATTAATTTCGCCATATTGACGGCTTTTTCCACAACCATGGAGACCAATTCCTGCGGGGACGCGACAATCAAAATCCCATCCAGCGGGATCGACTGAAACACGGACAGAGAGACATCCCCCGTCCCGGGCGGCATATCGACAAACAAATAATGACAGTCCCACAAGACATCCGTCCAGAACTGTTGGACAACGCCGGAAATCACGGGTCCGCGCCAAATGACCGGATCCGTCTCGTGTTCCAATAATAAATTCACGGACATGATCTGAATGCCCGTATTCGACCGCACCGGCAAAAGCGCGTTTCCGACGCCGCTTGCCCGCGCGTGGACGCCGAACGATTTCGGAATCGACGGCCCTGTGACATCGGCGTCCAAAATGCCGACATCATATCCCCGGCGGCGCATGAGAACCGCTAATTGACTTGTAATCATGGATTTCCCGACGCCGCCTTTGCCGGATACGACGCCATAAACCTTTTCGGCCCGCGCCTCCGGATATAATTCTTTCAGCATGGATTGCGGGGCGCTCCGTTCCTGACAGTCCTTTTGGCAGGTGGAACAATTGCTGGCGCATTCAGCGGGCATAAATATTCGCCCTCCTTGTTTTCATGATCAATTTTTAGCGCAAGAACCCCTCTGTCAGA
>CAJOQY010000138.1 GCA_905236835.1 uncultured Oscillibacter sp.
AAGGGGGGGCAAAACGGGAGAAACCAACCTCAAGCCCCCCTTGTCAAAGGGGGGAAAGCCGCGAAGCGGCTGGGGGGATTTCTTAAAATTTTAAAATTAATAACAGCGTATTTTATCAATTTAAAAATTTTTATTTCCGCCGGTTGCGATTCCACCAGTTGTAATATAATTTCGCGGAGATATAACCGCCGATCAACAGCGGCGGAATGATAAACCGGGCGAAAAAGAGAAAAATCAGCGTTTGTCCGCGCCGTTCGCCCCATAACAATAATTCCGCGACGATAAATATGATCACGGCGGCGCGGTTTAAAAAGCTGTAAGCCGCCGTCATGATACCGCGCCGGGAACGGAAAATCTTCCACGACAGCGCGCACAACGCCGAGCCGAACGCCGCCGGAATCACACAGCGCGCCAGCGCGCCCAGTACCGGCGGGAACAGTGATGTTAATAAATTCATCGGTTCTTCCCATAAAATATCGCTTCCGGCGTATATGGCGATATACGCGGCGGCCAGCAGACGGCCCGCGATTTTGGATTCTTTGCGCGCCTGTTTGCGGTCCCGCCAGAACGATCCCGGCGCCCGCGCCGTCCATTCCAGCGCGTTTCCCATAGCAATCCATTCCCTTTCCGCGTGATTACGCCTGTCGGATCACGACGTTTTCGTCTCCCAGAATTTCCCGCGCCTCTCGCAATAAAGCCGGATGAATCCGAATCCGCGCCTGATAGATTTTCCTTGTATCCGCCATACGCATTTTGACCGGCGTATTCCCCGGAAACATGGAAAAGACCAATCGCATATGCTTTGTCTTGGGATGATCCAGCCCCGGCAGACGCAAAAATAACATCTCCTGTCCGGACGGTCCGGCGGGGTTCTCCATATCATCCAGCGCGCAGGCGGTATCGCACATCAACTGCGGCGCCTTTTCGTCCCGCACGGATAATTTTCCCGTCGCCAAGATCAATTGATTTTCCTGAAAATACGCCCCGCTGATTTCCAGACAACGGCTGAAACATAATAATTCAATCGCCGCCGATTCATCCTCCACAGTGACATACGCCATCAGCGTATTATTTTTTGTCGTGCGGGTACGGCTTGCCGTGACGCTTCCCGCGATTGTCACGGTTTGTCCGTCGTAGAATTTCACCGGGCCGCCTTCCCGCGCGAAATCCTCTAAAATCTCCCCGATAGACGGCACGCGCAGGCGTTCCAATAACGCCTGATATTCCCGCATGGGATGGCCGGATAAATATAAACCCGTGGTGTCATATTCCATGCGCGCGCGGTCGCGGGCGGAAAATTCCGGAATATCCGGCAAGGGGATTTCATCCGCCTGATTTTGATGATTCTCATCATTTTCAGCCGCGAGGGAAAAGAAATCAAGCTGGCCTTGTATATTCTCTTTCCGTTTGGCCGTGATCGAATCCAGAACTTTTTCATAAACCGCGATTAATTGCGATCTTTTCGCGCCGGTGGAATCGAACGCCCCCGCGCGGATTAAATTTTCCAGCGCGCGTTTATTGAGATCCATTCCCGCGCACCGTTCACAAAATTGATATAACGATATAAAATCCCCGTTCGCTTCGCGTTCGGCTAAAACATCATTCACAAATCCCCGGCCTATGTTTTTAATCGCCGCCAATCCAAATCTGATGCCGTATTTTATATTATTTATATTATTATTATCATCATCATTATTATTATTTATAATTTCCACCGTAAAGCCGTCACGGGAGGCGTTTATATCCGGCGGAAGCAGATCAATTCCCCATTCGCGGCACTCCCGGATATATTCGGCGATTTTCATCTTGCCCGCGCCGCCCTGTACGGAGCTTAATAAAGCCGACATATATTCCGCCGGATAATGGCATTTAAAATAAGCCGTCTGATACGCCACGACGGCATAAGCGACCGCGTGGGCTTTGTTAAACGCGTAATTGGCGAAATCGTAAATTTCCTGATAAATCGCCTCGGCGGTTTCCAGCGGAATCCCGTTGGCGACGCAGCCGGGAATCCCGCGTTCCGCGTCGCCGTGAATAAACGCGTCTTTTTCACGCTGGATTTCAACGGCTTTTTTCTTGGAAATCGCGCGCCTGACCATGTCCGCCTGTCCGAGGGAATAGCCCCCCAATTCCTGAAAGATTCTAATAACCTGTTCCTGATAGACAATACATCCGTATGTTACGGATAAAATCGGCTCAAGAGCCGGGTGTTTATAGCTTACTAAATCCGGATTCTGCGAACAGGCGATAAATCTCGGAATCGAATCCATCGGCCCGGGACGATACAACGCGATCACAGCCGTTATATCCTCTATATTTTTCGGCTTCAATCCCGTGCAGACGCCCGTCATGCCCACGGATTCCAATTGAAATACGCCGGAAGTCCGTCCCTGTGAGATCATTTCAAACGTCTCAGTATCATTATCCGGAATAGATTCTAATTTAAAATCCGGCTCCCGTTTCCGGACCATTTTGACCGCGTCATCCAAAACCGTCAGATTTCGCAGTCCCAGAAAATCCATTTTTAACAATCCAAGCTCTTCCAGCGTCGTCATGACATACTGACAGACCACTGTTCCGTCATTGGATGATAACGGCACATATTCATATACAGGCTTTTTCGTAATCACGACGCCTGCGGCGTGCGTGGACGCGTTGCGCGGCATCCCCTCCAGCGCTTTCGCCGTGTCGATCAATTTCCGGATATAATCTTTGCCGTTATATAAATCCCTTAACTGCTTGGACAATTTCATCGCGTCGTCAAGCGTGATATGCAGCGCGCTCGGCCCGCCGGGGACCAGTTTCGCGATCATATCCGCTTCCGCGTATGGGAGATTCATCACGCGGGCGACATCACGGATCACGGCCCGCGCCGCCATCGTGCCAAACGTCACAATCTGCGCCACGCGGTCCTCTCCGTATTTATTTTTTACATATTCCACGACTTCCCCGCGCCGCGCGTCGCCGAAATCCATATCTATATCCGGCATACTCACCCGCTCGGGATTTAAAAATCTCTCGAAATATAAATCATATTTTACCGGATCAATATCCGTGATCTTCAAGCAATACGAAACCATGGACCCCGCCGCGCTTCCGCGTCCCGGCCCGACCGGAATCCCCGCGCCCCGCGCGTATCGCACAAAATCCGACACGATTAAAAAATAATCCGTAAAGCCCATTTTTTCAATCATATTCTGCTCATAATATAATTTCTCTCTGTATTGATCATCATCCCCGTATCTATCCCGATAACCGTCATCGCATAATTTCTTGAAATAATTAATATTATCATACCCATCCGGCACGGGAAACTCCGGCAAGTGATATTTGCCAAATACAAAATCCAAATTGCATCTCTCCGCGATTTTTCCCGTATTATCCACCGCGTTTTTATATATCTCATCCGGGAACAACTCCCGCATTTCCGTTTCGCTTCGCAAATAAAAATTTCTCGGTTCATAACGCATTCGATTCGTATCTTCCAGCGTTTTCCCCGTCTGGATACATAATAATACATCATGCGCTTCCGCGTCCTCGCGTTTTAAATAATGCGCGTCATTCGTGCATACCATCGGCAGGCCGGTTTCCCGCGCGATCCGCGAAATTCCCTGATTCACTTCCGCCTGCGCCGGAATGCCGTGATTCTGCAATTCCAAATAAAATCTCTCCGGCCCGAATATCGCGCTCAATTCCAGCGCGTAATTTTTCGCGTTGTCATATTCGCCATTCCGTATCATTCTGGGAATCTCGCCCGCCAGACACGCCGAAAGCGCGATCAATCCCTCGTGATGCTCGCGCAATAAATCCATATCAATTCTTGGCCGGATATAAAATCCTTCCGTCCACGCTTTCGACACCATGTAACTTAAATTCCGATAGCCCGTCTCATTTTCGCATAATAAAACCAAATGCCGGTTTTCCGCGTCAAACTCATGGATTTTATCAAATCTTGTCCGGCCTTTCGGCGTCATATAAACCTCACAGCCAATAAGCGGCTTGACGCCTTCTTTTTTGCACGCCCGATAAAAATCCACTACGCCATACATGACGCCGTGATCCGTAACCGCGCAAGCCGTCTGCCCCATATCTTTGATCACTTTGGGCAAATCCCGTATCCGGCACGCGCCGTCCAGCAAGCTATATTCCGTGTGTACATGCAGATGCGCGAATGACATATTCTATACTGCTACTCGAAATATGGACCAATATACCCATATTGAGAAAATTCCCGCTTCAACCTGTGCGCTTTCACGCTGACAAGTCAGACGCTAATCGCGGGTTCTTACACAGTCCGCGGGCGTAAATTCCCGATTAGCCATCGGTATTTGAGATTTTATCTCAGGCGATTTTATAACAATCCGTATCTTTCAGATT
>CAJOQY010000139.1 GCA_905236835.1 uncultured Oscillibacter sp.
ACGGTACAGGAATTATTTTCGCTTTATGATATACAGCCGGAAGCGGGCGTGAAATATCGCGGCGCGATAAAATAATATTAAAATAATATTTATAATTATCAAATTATAATCAAATCCCCCCTGAATCGCGTTCAGAGGGGATTGATTTTTGATATAAAATAATTTTATCCCATGATTAACAGAATCAGCGTCAAAATCAGGAACACGGCGCCGATCCATTTTGTGGCGCGGGCGAGTTTGGCGTCGAGGGTACGGGCCTTGTTGCGCGCCAAGAACGAATCCGCCACGCCGCCAATCGCGCCGGACAGTCCCGCGCTCTTGCCGGACTGCATTAAAACAACCGCGATCACGGCCAGTCCGCAGATCAATTGCAAAATCGTGATAAATAATTTCATCCGGGTACAACCTCCAAAATATATTATATTTTTATTTTATATTTATAATTTATAACCCGCTTATTTTAGCATATCGGATTTGACTTTGCAAGAGGGGAGTGAAATTTATCCCGTTCGCTTTCGCGTATGTTGGAAGCGGCAAACCGTCCCCCAATCTCTTTTTACGCGCCTTTTGTTCAGTTTAACATGATTTTGATTGACAGTCAAGCAAAATTGTTCGCGGCGTAAAAATAAAAATCGCGGGACGGCATGATATATGATCAAATACAATGCCGTCCCGATTGAGATTAATATTTTAAAATTTCAAAATTCGCGGCGCGTGTGATAGAATTAATTTTCAAGAGATTTATAGCACACGGCGGCGAGGGCGGCGCCCACCAGCGGGCCGACGATGAACACCCACAGGCTACCGAGCGGCGCGGCGTTGCCGGTCAGAGCGGCGATGACGGCGGGTCCGAAGCTACGAGCCGGGTTCACGGATGTTCCGGTCAGGCCGATGCCCAGAATGTGTACGCCGGTCAGCGTCAGGCCGATCACGAGGCCGCCGAAAGAGCCGTGTTTGGCTTTTTTGGAAGTCACGCCCAGAATATTGATGACAAAGATAAACGTCAGGACGATTTCAACCAACAAACCGGCGATGGGATTGCCGTTGACGCCCGCGAGGCCGTTGGTTCCGAGGCCGCCGGTCTGATCCGTGACGCCGCCCATGCCGAAGATCGCGGCCAGAATGCCGGAGCCGATCAAGGCGCCGATACACTGCGCCACGACGTAATACACGAACTCCATGGTTTCCATGCCGCCGCTGAGCAGTACGCCCAGAGAGACCGCCGGGTTGATATGGCATCCGGAGATATTGCCGATGGAATAAGCCATAGCGACAATGGACAGGCCGAACGCCAGCGCGGTCAGAACATAACCGCCGCCGTATTCCGCGTTACAGCCCACCAGCATGGCGGTTCCGCATCCCAAGACCACCAGCACACAGGTTCCGATTCCCTCCGCGAGATATTTTTTCATAGTTTCTCCTCCTTCGTTGTCGCACTGTCCGGAAATATAATATATTATTTTATTTTATTTTATCCATTCCGGGGCAGTCCGCAAGCTGAATTTTATCATAGCATAGATTCCGTCAAAACGCAAGAGCGTAAATTGTACTGGAACGCTCGCGGAAAGATATGGAAACCTTGAATCTGATATGCTATAATATAAAAAATTTATATTTATTTGATAATTCGCCGTATTTTATATGATAAAATCACGCTGAAATATAAAACAATCATATCGCTGAAGGGAAGAGAAACTAACATGAAAAAAATATTGCTTGTATTCGGCACGCGTCCGGAAGCGATTAAAATGTGTCCGCTGGTGAACGAGCTGAAAAGCCGGGAGGATATGGAAATCATCGTATGCGTGACGGGACAACACCGGCAAATGCTGGATCAGGTATTGCGCGCGTTTCACGTCACGCCGGATTATGATTTCAATCTTATGCGGGACCGTCAGACGCTGTTTGACATTACGGCGGGGGTATTATTAAATATCAAGCCGATCTTGGAAGCCGAACGCCCCGACGCCGTACTGGTCCACGGCGACACGACAACGAGTTTCGCCGCCGCGCTGGCCGCGTTTTATTTAAAAATCCCGGTCGGCCATGTGGAAGCCGGATTGCGCACGCGCAATTTATATTCCCCGTGGCCGGAGGAATTCAACCGGCAGGGCGTGGATTTATTATGCGAATATTATTTCGCGCCGACGAATCTTGCGCGGGAGAATTTATTGTCCGAAGGCAAAGCGCCGGAAAAAATATTCGTCACGGGCAACACGGTAATTGACGCGCTGAAAACGACGGTGAGAAAAAATTATACGCACCCGGATTTAGACTGGGCGGCGGATTCGAGATTGATTATTATCACGGCGCACCGGCGGGAAAATCTGGGACAGCCTATGCGGAATATGTTCCGGGCTATCCGGCGCGTGATGAATGAACATCCCAACACGAAAGCCATTTATCCGATTCATATGAACCCGGCAGTGCGGGAGGCGGCGCGGGCGGAACTGGGCGCCGATGACCGTATCCGGCTGATAGAGCCGCTGGACGTGTTGGACTTCCACAACTTCATGAGCCGGAGTTTCTTAATTTTGACGGATTCGGGCGGAATCCAAGAGG
>CAJOQY010000140.1 GCA_905236835.1 uncultured Oscillibacter sp.
GGCCAGTTTCTTATAATCACGAACTTTGGTTGCCATGAATTTTTCTCCCTCCTGTTTGAAATTTTTTTCGCCTTCGCTTTGCCTGTGCCTTTGGATTTGCATATTATTTCAATCCACAATTCCAATCCACAATTTCAATCCACACAATTACTGAGAATTTTTCATCGTTTTGGAAATCCATCATTGTGACAAAATCAAAAATTCACCTCTTTTCTGCGGTTATTTATATAACACGGTCTACAAGAAATGTCAAGGGGCGTTCCAACATTTTTGTGGATTGCTATAAAATATCAAAAAGCCTCGCGCTGTTATATTTATTATACTTGAAATATAAAAAATTGTCAACAGAAGATCAAACTGTTGTGCGCGACGAACCCAATGTCATTCGCTTCACGGAATCCCTCAAAATATTTCGCGCGGATTGGACAAAAGCGATGGAATTATAGAATTATAAAATCTTGAGGCCGCGGGCGTATTTCGCCGTGATGGAAGTTTGATCCAGTCCGAGATAGACGGCGCGTTCCAGCCGGTCCGCGAGGGACAGGGGGCGCGGACACGGGAGTTTGGAATCGTCGATCACAAGGGCGTCGAATTCATAACCCGTTTCAAAAGAGCCGACGTTGCCGAAGAAACTCCCCCCGCCCTTTGTCGCCAGATAAAAACTCTCCGCGAATGTCAACGGCTTGTCGTGATGGTTGATATAACGCCAGTATATTTTAGACGCCTGAACCGCGTCGGCAATGGCGCGAAACATGGATTCCGTCTGCCCGCCCGCGACATCACTGCCAAGCCCGACGCGCAATCCCAGATGAATATACTTTCGGATCGGCGCGATTCCGGAGGAGAGATTTGTATTTGAGTTGGGGCAATGGGCGATTCGGACGCCGTTTTCTTTCATGCGCCTGATTTCGGCGTCCGACGAATAAACGCAATGCGCCATGATCGTTCCGGATTCCCCGCCAAAGAGGCCGTATTTGTCATAGCAGTCCCCATAAAATTCCGCGTCCGGCTCCAATGTTTTGACAAGTTCCACCTCGGCGGGATTCTCCGACAAATGGGACTGCACGGGCAGATCAAACTCTTGGCGTATCTTTGAGAGTTGAAATAATAACGCGTCGCCGCAGCATGGAATAAAACGCGGCGTCAGAATCGGCTTTGTCCGCGCGTAGCGCTTGTTTATTACATCGCGGATAAAGGCGCGCGTGTCGGACGCCGCCGCGTCCGCGCTTGATTCCAATAAATCTTCCGGCGCGTTCCTGTCCATATTGACTTTGCCGATATAACTGACCAGTCCGGAGGCTTCCATCAGATCCGCCAAAAGCAATGTCGCGTTTCGGTGCGTCGTCCCGAAGATCACGGCGCGGGTCGTCGCGCTCTTGCGCATTTGATCGGCGAATATTTGATAAGCGCGGGCGGCGTAATCCATGTCGGCGAATCGGATTTCTTCCGGGAAAACGCGCGTGTTGAGCCAGTCCAGTAATTCCGCGTTCATGCCCGTTCCCCGGCAGGCGAACTGCGGCGCGTGAATATGCAGATCCGTCATGCCCGGAATGATAAGCAGGCCGGAATAATCCGTGACCGGAATCCCGGCGTATTGTCCGGGCGGTTCATAAAAAACGCCCTGACAGATACCGTCCGCGCAAATCAGATAAGCGTCGGGAAAGATTTCCAGTTCCCCCATTTTCGCGGTGTGCAGGATATTGCCTTTTAGAGCGAAATCATTCATGTTCCAAATCACTTCCTCGTATTGGAGACAATCAGGCGGCCTCCCGGATTATTTCACGCCTTCAACAGGGAGATCAGCGCGTCGCCGCATTCGGACGTTTTGGCCGTCCCGCCCTGATCCGGCGTCAGGAATTCCCCGCGGGTTAATAATTTTTCAATCGCCGCGATGATTTTTCTCCCCCATGATTCATATCCCAAGAAATCCAAAAGCTGTGACGCGGACCAGACCGCCGCCAGCGGATTCGCGATTCCCTGTCCGGCTATATCCGGCGCGGAACCGTGAATCGGCTCAAACATGGACGGAAATTCCCGTTCGGGATTTAAATTCGCGCCCGCCGCCAGTCCCATGCCGCCCGCGATGGCCGCCCCTAAATCCGTTAAAATATCCCCGAATAAATTCGATGTCACGACAATCTGAAATCTCTTGGGATTTTTCACCATGAACATGGACGCCGCGTCCACAAGCAGGGAATCTGTTTTCACGTCCGGATATTCCCGCCCGATTTCCGCGAAAATCCGATCCCAGAATACCATGGAATAATTCAGCGCGTTCGCTTTGCTGACGCTTGTGAGCGTCTTTTTTTCTTTGCGCGCCAGTTCATAGGCGTATCGGATCACGCGTTCACAGCCCGCCCGGGAGAATACGCTGTCCTGAATCACGATTTCGCGCGGCGTGCCGGGATACAGCCAAGCCCCCTGCCCGCTGTATTCCCCCTCGCTGTTCTCCCGGATGAATATCATGTCAATTTCTTCCGGCTTCGCGTATTTTAACGGACAGTTCGCGCCTTTTAATAATTTCACCGGACGCAGATTGATATATTCATCAAAATCACGCCGGATACGCAGCAGCAATTCCCGCAGGGACACATGATCCGGGACGCCGGGAGAACCCACCGCGCCCAGCAGAATCGCGTCGTATTGTTTTAATATCTCCATGCCGTCCTCCGGCATCATCCGGCCCGTTTGGAGATAATATTCACAGCCCCACGGATATTCCGTGAAATCAAACGCGAACCCGCCGTCCAGTTCCGCCGCCGCGTTTAATACTTTCAATTCTTCCCGCGTGACCTCCGGCCCGATTCCGTCCCCGGCGATTACCGCGATTTTATATCTTTTCACGCCCAATCCACCCCCGGATGATAAATAATAATCATATTTTATCCGCTTTCAGACGGAAAGTAAAGCGTTTTTTCAATCGCGCGCCTTTTGGGTTTAGATTAAAAAAAGGACATTGGGAAGATTTTCAGCGCATGACATTGACGTTTCCCGCCCGCGCCGGTTCGGAAAAATTTTTAAAAAATTTAAAAACGCTGTCTCCAAACAGCCCGTTAAATCGTATATCAATTAGAACGCGGGATGAAACAGCGAGATAAAAGCCGTGAAAATGGAAAGGTGTTGACAGGACATGGCATATTATATCTTGGAAAAAGGTTTTGAACTGTGCGGCTGGAAAGGGCTTCCCTTTGGACTGCGCTATCCGAATCCGCGTTATTGCGATTTCTTTGACAAAGAAAGCTATCACTTAGTCTACGCGATGGACGGACGCCATAATATTAACGAAAACGAACTGACGGACAAGCAAAAAAAATTATTTGACCGGTTGAAAAAACGGCGAATCGTCCTCCCCAGCGACGGGAAAACGCGTCTGGATCCAAGGCAGGAATACAAGTTCTTCCCCGGAATCTATCAATCCGGCGCCTGAAATATCAAACGATCAGGACAGCGGCGCGTTTCGCGCGTAACAAAGCAATATTATGAAAGGCGATTGATCCAAGATGGGCGGATTTTCTGAAAAGTCAAATCAGGATATGGAAGATTTATTGCGCGGCGGCGCGTTTTCCAATTTTTCGCACAGAGACGCCCTGCGGAAACGCCTGTTTGACAAAAACAAAAGCATGCTTTTGAGCATTGAGGATTTAGAGGGCGTCACGGGCGGTTTGAGTATTGAGAATTTAGGGGGCGTGACGGGCGGTCGGATGGTGAAAACGTCCGAGTTTGAGGAATGGCCAAACGATCCGCCTTATTTGTGATATAATATCAATTACGGACGGACTTTCCCATTCGAGGGGGCGTGACGGGCGAAATCGCCTGTCGCGTCCTCTTTCGCCGTTCAACGCGGAGCGGGAAAATTCCCCGTTCCCCCCTCCTGATTCAGAAGAGGGGAAACGGGGATTGTTTTACAAATCAAGCGCGGCCTCTTTGCACAGCGGACAGAGTTTTTCGCCGTCCAGTATGAAAACCCGGATACTGGCCGCCTCGCCGGAAACTTGCGCGGCATATATTCCGGCGTTTTCCTCGGGTACAGCCGCCGAAATCATTTCACCGTCCTGACGATAACAGCACACAAACGGCAATATATCATCACTGGAGATATTCTCCGTGCCGAATGTGACAGTATTGTTCTCAAGCATGAGATTCGTAATCGCGGGATCGTCGCCGCTGGGCGTCTTGACATCGGCTAAAAGGCCTTTCCAATTGTCGCCGAATACGCGCCAGTCTTCGCGCTGATCCTGATAGAAAAGCGCGTAACGGTCATTATCCGCGCCGGGGATTGTGATTAAAACTTGTTTCAGTTCCGGAGAGGTTTCGTCTTTGGCTTTATAGGGATCGTAAGCGCTTTGACGTACAGTGACGGTAATCGGCGTATTGGGCGTGTAATCATTGGCGGGCGTCGCGCCGTCGAGATACGCGTCGCCGATATATTGATATTTATTATTTTGCGTCATGCGGTCGCGGAGGAATTCGATCCAAGGGTTATATTCAGAAAAAGGATAACTCAGAGGATGATTTTCCGCGTCTTTCGCGCCCGGTTTCGTCGCGGCGGTGTTGGTCAGATAATCCAGCATACGCAGACAGGTTTCGGGATTTTCGGGGGTCCACGTCCGGAAGGCTAAGAATAACAACGCCATTGTTTTATACGGGCTGTCCAATTCGTATTGGATAATATCA
>CAJOQY010000141.1 GCA_905236835.1 uncultured Oscillibacter sp.
AATAATAATAATATAAATACCGGCGATGTCATGACGGTGTTTACGACGCGCTGCGATACGCTGTTTGGCGTGACGTATATGGTATTATCCCCGGAACATCCGTATTTGACGAAATGGCGGGAAAATATCAAAAACTGGGATGACGTAAAAGATTATATCGACGCGGCGGCGCGGAAATCGGATTTCGAGCGCGGGGAGTTAAATAAAGAAAAAACCGGCGTGAAATTAAACGGCGTTGTCGCCGTCAATCCGGTGAATCAAAAAGAAATCCCAATTTTCGTATCGGATTATGTTTTGATGGGCTACGGTACGGGAGCCGTCATGGGCGTTCCCGGACACGATCAGCGCGACTGGGATTTCGCGACGAAATTTCATTTGCCTATTATCGAGGTCGTCAAGGGCGGCGATATAACCAAACAGGCGTTTATATTAAAAGATGATACTGGAATCATGACAAATTCTGGATTTCTGGACGGCATGACGGTGAAACAGGCCATTCCGGCCATGACGAAATGGGTCACGGAACAGGGAATCGGCCATCCCCGGACGAATTTCAAGCTCCGGGACTGGGTATTTTCGCGTCAACGCTACTGGGGAGAGCCGATCCCGCTGGTAAACTGCCCGAAGTGCGGCTGGGTGGCTCTTGATGAAAAAGAATTGCCGTTGTTATTGCCGGAAGTGGAATCTTATGAATTAACTGACGACGGCGAAAGCCCGTTGTCTACCATGACGGACTGGGTAAACGTGACTTGTCCGAAATGCGGCGGATCGGCGAAACGCGAAACGGACACCATGCCGCAGTGGGCCGGTTCGTGCTGGTATTTCCTGCGCTATATGGACCCGCATAATAAAAAAGCGCTGGCATCCCAAGACGCTTTGAAATACTGGTCCCCGGTGGACTGGTACAATGGCGGCATGGAACATACGACATTGCATTTATTATATTCCAGATTCTGGCATAAATTTTTATATGATATAAACGCCGTACCCACGCCGGAGCCATACGCCAAACGCACCAGTCACGGCATGATTTTAGGCGAGGGCGGCGAAAAAATGTCGAAATCACGCGGAAACGTCGTCAATCCGGATGATATTATCGCGCAATACGGCGCGGATACGATGAGATTATATATCATGTTCGTTGGCGATTTCGAGAAAGCGGCGATCTGGTCCAACGAGGCCGTGAAAGGCAGTAAAAGATTTTTAGATCGCGTCTGGAATCTTGCCGGAAACGTGAAAGACGATGAAAATCTCACGCCCGCGAATGAGATTATCCTGCACCAGACGATCAAAAAAGTCACGGATGATATAGAAGAATTAAAAATGAATACGGCCATCGCCGCCATGATGACGCTGGTCAACGAGTTAAACGCCAATGGCTGTACAAAAGGCGATTTAAAGATTTTATTATTATTATTAAATCCCTTCGCGCCGCATATCACGGAGGAATTATGGGAAAATCTCGGTTTCGCGGCGTCAAGCGGACATATGGCCTGTCAGGAAGCGTGGCCAAAGTATGACGAGGATAAATTAACATCTAAAACGGTTGACATCGCCGTACAGGTCAACGGCAAATTGAAAGGCGCGATTACCATGCCGATAGACAGCGACGAGGAATCCGTCAAACAGGCGGCGTTGGAATTAGACAAAGTCCGGCGTTCCGTTGAAAATATGAATATTATCAAAACAATACTGGTCAAAAACCGGCTGATAAATTTAATCGCGAAGCCTTGATTGTCACGGGGGAAGCATCCGTTCCGGCGTCGGGAGACCGCCAAATCTGTATGAAATCCGTATAATCCAGTATATTTTAAGCGCCGGTTATCCGACAAATTGACCGGAAAAAACCTGTAACCTTCCCGGAAAATTATCGTAAACAGCGATTTTACAAAAATATCACAATTTTTCTCTAAAAAAATTCTTGACAAGACGGCCAACGGACATTATAATAGTTATATTAAGGCTATATAATTTTTATACGGCCCTGAAGTATCCGGACCGCCGGATACCCGGAGGGAGGGATATGGATGTCTGAGATTCATGTGAAAGACGGCGAGTCGATTGACA
>CAJOQY010000142.1 GCA_905236835.1 uncultured Oscillibacter sp.
ATGATAATAATATCCATTATTTTTGGGAAGTTTGAGTAAGGACAGAGATAAAATGAAAGAACAAATCTTGACGATATTAATCCCGGAAGATAGAAAAAATCACGCGGCGGATGATATAATTGATATGATTGGTATGACGGATATGATAGATATGATAATCAACGAACCGGAAAGCGCCGATTGCGCGGACGGCGGCGAATATGAACGCGACGGCGAAAACGCGGAAACCGTCGAAAATCAAAGCGATGATAAAAGCGATGAAAACGCTGAAAATCAGAATGATAGCGAAAAAAATGAAAATCAGGATGATAACGAAAGCGGCGAAAATCAAAGCGATGATAAAAGCGGCGGGATTGCCGAAAATCAGGACGAAAACGATGAAAACGCCGAGGCGATAAAAGAAAAAAACATCGGCGAAATCGAAAACAGCGAACCGGAAAACGCCGTTAAAAGCGAAACCGGCCAAACGGAGAAAGAAGAAACTCACAGCGGCGGGAACGCCGCGGGCGAAAACCCGCCGACAATTACGGAATACGGCCCGGAGGCGTTCGGACTGAAATATTCCACCAGCCTGCTGGAATCCGCGCGGCGGATCAAATCCTTGGATGACGAGCCGGATGATGACGAACGGATTCCGGCGGATAACGAATGGCCGGTGTCGAATTGGCGGCGCGGTCTGGAAATCATGCCGACGGATCGTCTGGAAGTTTTGGACAATCAGGCGGACGGTGAGGAAAACGCTTGGGACGGCGACGCCGCGCGGGAAGAACAGCGTCTGCGCGACGAACTCGAACGCTGCCGGGGACGGGCGGAAAAAAATCCGCCCGCCGGGGAGCCGGAACTGGCGATGGCGTATAATAATCTCGCCAATTTCTGTCAGACAACGGGACGCGCCGGGGAAGCGGAAAAATTATATTGTGAGGCGCTGGATATTTACCGGCGTCTGGCGGAACGGCGTCCGGCGGCATATGAGCCATACGCGGCGCGGATCTGCGCGAATCTGGCGGTATTGTTATCCGGCGCGAACCGGGTCAGCGCGGCGGAATGGTTTTTCCGTCAGGAGCTGGATATATGGCGGCGTATGGCGGAGCGGCATCCGGTGTTATACGCGCCGGAAGTGGCCGACGCCTGTTCCCATTTGGGCGGATTCCTGTTTTACATGAAAGAGGACAGGACATCCGCGCGGCCTTTATTGGAACACGCGCTGGCGTTGTATGAACAGTATCCGCGTCTGGCGTTCAAAGCGGATGAAATTCGGAATATGCTGAATGAATATTACGGCTGATCTCGCGCCTGACGCGTTGGATTATTTTGATTGATTGGATTGATTTTCTATCTGTTCATCCATGCGCGCCATCCGGGACGCGAGAACAAATCCGGCGGCGGCGCACAGGACGGAAAAAATAATTTCGTTCGCGCCGCGATAATCACGGGGATTCAACGGAATCATGGACGCCGTTGACGCCGCGACAATGCCCAATATGCCGTGAAACGCGGCGGCGTGATATTTCCGAAACAGCCATGTGATTACTCTTGCCATCAACAGGACGGAAATCCCCATGCCTGTTAGATAAATCAAAAGAACCGGCCAGTCAAAATCCGACAGGCTTTGTAACATGGGCTGATATAATCCCAAAGAAATTAAAATCGCCGATGAGGTCAGGCCGGGGATGATGATCCCAAGGCCGCATAATATCCCGCAAAAGCCGTATTGTATCCAGCCGGGACTTGCTGATATATCACGAGGGATATGATTAAAATAATATAAAACGCCGAAAAGCGCGCAGAGGCAGAAAATAAAAATATACCATGCGGACGCGGGATGGCCGTTTTTCCCGGCCTCCCGGTATAATACCGGCATGGTCCCGGCGATCAGACCGATAAACAGCCACGCGCTGACGGTCATGGAAATATCCGTCATGACGGCCAGCCCCCGCGCGATTCCCCAAAAGCCGATCATCCAGCCGATGGCCAAAGGCGGAATTAAATTTTTATATTTGATAATCCCCCGTTTCGGATGGGTTAAAATTTCTATAAAAGGCCGATAAATGCCGAACGCGACGGCCAGCACGCCGCCGGATACGCCGGGCAGCATCGCGCCCGCGCCGATCAGCGCGCCGCACAGGATATATCTCAGCCATTGACGCCCGCCCGCCCGCGTGATATTTTGAATATTATTTTGCGTATTTTTCATGATATTTTTTATATTTCGCGTCATGTACGGAACAAACTCCCTTTGATATTTTCGCTGACAGCTTGCGCTTTCGCGGCGTTCCGGTAATCATAACATTTTTTCCCCC
>CAJOQY010000143.1 GCA_905236835.1 uncultured Oscillibacter sp.
ATGATTCGTCTTTTTATCGCGGCCATGTCGTCCGGACATGGGAAAACGGTTTTGACTTGCGCGTTACTGGAAGCCCTGCGCCGACGCGGACGCGCAATCCGCGCGTTCAAATGCGGACCGGATTATATTGATCCGGCTTTTCATCGTATGATTGACGGCGTAACCAGCCGGAATCTGGATTTATTTCTTTCGGATTTGAATCCGGGGAAATTAAAAAAAATTTATTCTGACGCGATACGGGGATATGACGCGGCGATTTTTGAGGGCGCGATGGGATTTTATGACGGTCTGGGCGGCGTGACGGCGCAAGGAAGCGCGTGGGATACGGCGCGGATTTTGAACGCGCCGGTTGTCTTGACCGTCAGTCCGCGCGGGAACGCCCTGACATTGGCGGCGCAAATACGAGGCCTGCGCGATTTCCGGGAAAATAATAATATCATTGGTGTAATTTTAAATTCTTGTTCGCCGGATTTTTATCAAATTTTATCGCCCGTATTAGAACGGGAAACGGGCCTGCCGGTATTGGGATATTTGCCGCGCATGCCGGAAGCGGAATTTACAAGCCGTTATTTAGGCTTGAATCCGCCGGACGGAAATCGGGATGAAATATCAAATAGATTTCGCGTATTGGCGGACAAGCTGGAAGAACGCGTAAATCTTGATCAATTATTTTCCCTGTGCGAAGATAATAAATTAAATTTAGATTTAAATTTAAATTTAAATTCCGGGAACGCCGCGCGGGATGATGATAAAAATAATAATAAAAATAAAAATATATGTAAAATCGCGGCGGCGCGGGACAGCGCGTTTTGCTTTCTGTATCCGGAAAATATGGAAATATTAAAAAAACACGGCGCGGAGATTTTATATTTCAGTCCGATGGAAGATGAAAAATTGCCGGATGAAATCAGCGGGTTATATCTTCCGGGCGGCTATCCGGAATGCCACGCGCGGGAACTGTCGGAAAATCTGTCCATGCGTGAAAGTATCGCGAAGGCGATTCAAAGCGGCTTGCCCGTGATTGCCGAGGGCGGCGGATTTTTATATCTGGGACAGGAAATTCAAAATCAGGACGGCGAAAATTATCCCATGGCGGGAATTTTGCCGGGGAACGCGTTTCCCGCCGGACATCTTGTCCGATTCGGATACGCGTATATGACCGCGCGGTTTGACAGTTTATTGTTTCGCGCGGGCGAGATGATCCCCGTACATGAGTTTCATTATTGGGATCGCGCGGAAAACGGATGTGATTTTGATTTCAAAAAGCCCGTATCAAGCCGCGTCTGGCGCGGCGGTTTCGCGACAAAAAATCTATACGCGGGTTTCGGGCAGTTATATTTCCCCGGACATCCGGAACTGGCGGAACGGTTTGTAAACGCCGCGAAAAAATATAAAAAATATAAATAAAAAATCTTGAACAAGGCGCGGGAGAATGTATGACAAGGGAAAATATTTTACAGGATGAACTTGATCGCATACGCGGTGAAATCACGCCGCCGGATCTGGAATCGTATCAGGCGGCCCGCGCGCGATGGAATCAGCGCGCCAAACCGATAGGCGGCCTTGGATTATTAGAAGATATAATATCTCATATCGCGGGGCTGATCGGGCGTCCGGATGTGGATTTATCAAAAAAACTGGCGTTGATCTTCTGCGGGGATCACGGCGTCACGGCGCGGGGCGTCACGCAGACGGGACAGAATGTCACGCGGATTGTCGCGGATGAAATCGCGCGGGGGCGTTCGTCGGTCTGTCAAATGGCGAAAATCGCCGGATGTGAAATACAAGTGATTGACATGGGCATGACGGACGCCCCGGATGATGGGGAAATCAGGAAAAGCGCGGAAATATCGCCGGATGATTTAAAATCTGAACGCGGGATGATGATCCGTCGCGCCGTCGGCAAAGGGACGAATGATTTCACGCGCGGTCCGGCGATGTCAAGGGAACAGGCGTTACAGGCGATACGGGACGGGATGGAGATTGTCAAAAAGGCGCGTGAGAGGGGATATAATTTAATCGCCGTCGGGGAAATGGGAATCGGAAACACGACGGCGGCCAGCGCGATAACGGCTGTTTTGTGTAATCTCCCGGCGCGGGACGTGACCGGACGCGGCGCGGGTCTGGACGACGCCGGATTGAAACGAAAAGTCAAAGCCGTTGAACAGGGGATTTTAATCAACCAGCCGGACAGGACGGATATAATAGATATAATATCCAAAATCGGCGGATTTGAACTGGCGGGAATGTGCGGGGCGTTTTTAGGCGCGGCGGCGTATCAAATCCCGGCGCTGATAGACGGTTTTCCGAGCGCGGCGGCGGCGTTATGCGCCGTGAGATTCTGTCCGGCGGCGTCCAAGGCGATTTTCGCCAGTCATGTTTCGGCGGAACCGGCTGGGAAAATATTGCTTGACGCGCTGGAAAAATCGCCGTTGATTCGCGCGGGTATGCGTTTAGGCGAGGGGACCGGCGCGGTGGCGGCCATGCCGTTATTGGATATGGCGTTGTCCGTCTATCAGAAGTGCTACGCGTTTCAGGACGCCGGGATTCCGGCGTATCAGGATTATTGGCAAATATAAAAATATAAATTAATATATAATAATATATAATATAATTAATATCATGATGATTTTAATCATTGGCGGCGCGGGAAGCGGAAAAAGCGCGTTCGCGGAAGATTTATTGACTCAACTGGCGGGGGATCAAATATCAAAAGTTTATATCGCCACGATGAGACCATACGGGGAAGAAGCGGCGGCAAGGATTCAAAAACA
>CAJOQY010000144.1 GCA_905236835.1 uncultured Oscillibacter sp.
ATTCCCCCCGCCGCCCGTCCTGAATCAGGAGAGGGAGACAGGGGGAATCGCCGCGCGCCGTTTCGCCTATAACGCCTGAACGGTAAAATAATTATATCATTTTTTTTGCCGTTTGTCCACCTTTCCCAAAAATTTTCATGTAAATTTTTCGTGAAGGATGGATGAAATTTTTATTTCATGTTTTTTCTCAGGCGCGCGGACAGCGCGGCGGCCAGCGCCAGTTTGACCGCGTCGGGAACGAGAAACGGAAACACGCACAACCCCAGCGCGGACAGCAAACCCATCGAGCCGGACGCGCCCGCGAGCAAAAACCACGCTGTCCCGAACGCGTAACAGGCGATCAGGCCCGCCGCGCACGCCGTAATCCGTATCGCGGGGCGATCCCCCAAAAAAGCCGTCATGAACCAATAGACCAGCGCGAGGGCGATAAAGCCGATCAAATATCCGCCGGTATTGCCCAATAACACGCCCAATCCGCCGCGAAAACCCGAGAATACCGGCGCGCCCGCCGCGCCTAATAATAAATAAGCCAATACGGAATAAAATCCGCGCCGTCCGCCCAGCGTCATCACGGCGGCGAATACCGCGAAAGTCTGCATTGTGAACGGCACGAACGGTTTCGGAACCGGTACGGAAATCCACGCGCACGCCGCCATTAACGCCGTAAACAGCGCGCAATACGCCAAATCCAATGTGCGAAGCTGAAACCGCGCCTCTTTCTCCGTCATGTGAAATCATCCTTCCATTTGATTTTTTGTATTTTTATTTTTTTGACGCCGTTTAAGATAACACGTCGCGTCCCGATTGTCAACTAAAATTTATATATCAGTTTACAAGTTTTTATCAAGGCGATTGGACTGTCATTTTATATAAAAATTTTCGTTTTATCCGGCGCGCGGTCATGCAAAAATCCTCTTGCGCAAAAGCCGCCTTTCCGGTATGATAAATAATAATATATTGATACTATGGAAGGGGGAACCGGATATGCGAATTCACGCGGCGTCCGTCATGTTTACGGTGCCTTTCCTGATTGTTCTTTTTTGTATTTCCGGCTGAGGCGCCGGTATTTTTTTTGCGCTGTCGCAGGATTATTTTTTACGAAATTGAAAGGGGAAAACGCTTATGAACGAACAGCAAACCAATCAGACCGCCGCACAGGATACGCTGGCCGCCGCGCGGAATAATACCCGCGAGACACAACCCGTCATTCGGGACGCGCGGACACTCGGCGTTCCCAAAACGCTGGTCCTCGGACTTCAGCATTTGTTCGCCATGTTCGGCGCGACGGTTCTGGTGCCGATTCTCGTTCAGGGATACGGTCTGCCGCTTTCCATTCAGACAACGTTGTTTTTCGCGGGGATCGGGACGCTGTTTTTCCATGTCTGCACACGGATGAAAGTCCCGGCGTTTCTCGGATCTTCTTTCGCGTTTCTCGGCGGCTTTTATACGATGGCGAATTTGTCCGGCGGCATTTACGCCGCTATGCCCCCGGAAGAGAAACTGCAATACGCCTGCGGCGGCATCGTGATCGCCGGCTTGTTATATGTCGTCTTGGCCGGCGTGATTAAACTCGTCGGCATTCATCAGGTTATGCACTATCTGCCGCCGGTCGTGACGGGTCCGATTATTGTTCTGATCGGCCTGAATCTGGCGCCGTCGGCGGTCAGCAACGCGAAAACCTGCTGGTGGCTGGCGCTGTCGGCCATGGTGATTATTATTGCCGCCAATATCTGGGGAAAAGGCATGGTGAAAATCATCCCGATTTTATTGGGCGTCGTCGGGTCTTATATATTGGCTCTCGCCGCGAATTTTCTCGGATTTCAGGCCGTTGACGCCGCCGGGAATCTCGTCCCAATCATGGATTTTTCGTCCGTCAGGGCGGCGGATCTGATCGGCTTACAGCCGTTTATTACCAATTTTTCCGGCTCTTTGGCCAAATTTGATCTCTCCGCCATACTGGTGATGGCCCCAATCGCTGTCGCGTCCATGATGGAACACATCGGCGATATGTCCGCGATTTCCGCCACCGTGGGAGAGAATTTTATTAACGATCCCGGACTGCACCGGACTTTAATCGGCGACGGCGTCGCCACGTCTCTGGCCGGACTGTTCGGCGGCCCGTCCAATACCACTTACGGCGAAAACACCGGCGTTCTGGTTCTCTCGCGCGTATACGATCCCCGCGTGATTCGACTGGCGGCGTTGTACGCTTTGATTTTATCATTTTCGCCGAAATTCGCCGCGCTGGTCAATTCCATGCCGGCGGCGATTGTCGGCGGCGTGAGCTTTATTTTATACGGCATGATTTCCGCGATTGGTCTGCGTAATATCGTCGAAAATCAGGTGGATTTCACCAATTCGCGCAATTTAATCATCGCCGCCGTGATTCTTGTCTGCGGCTTGGGCTTCACCGACGGACTGACATTCCAAATCGGACAGGCGTCTTTGACTTTAACCAGTCTGGCCCTCGCCGCGATCGCCGGGATTATATTAAACGCGATTCTCCCCGGAAATGATTTCTATATTGGCAAAAGCGCGTCCGATGACACCGCCAATCTGGGGAAATATTAAAATAAACGCGAACGCGCGAAACCCGTCTCCCCCTATTCTAATTTTAATATTTTAATATTTTAATAACAAGAAGAAGGGGGGACAGGGGAATCCGCGCCGGGTATGATAAAATCATGAAAAATAATTTAAATTATATAGATTTATTAAATAAATATCACTTTCATTTTTCCAAATCCAAAGGACAGAATTTTTTAACGGATTTGGATATAATAAACGCCATCGCGGACGCGTCCGGGGCGGATATGAATTCCGGCGTATTGGAAATCGGACCCGGCGCGGGGATTTTAACCGCCGCGCTGGCCCGCCGCGCCGGAAAAGCGCTGGCGATTGAGTTGGATCAAAATTTATCGCCGATTTTAAAAGAATCTCTCGCCGGTTTTGATAATATTGATATAATCATAGCGGATATATTAAAATTGGATTTAAATTCTCTCGCGGAAAAATATTTTTTAAGTTTAAATTTAAATCCCATCGTATGCGCGAATCTGCCGTATAATATCACGACGCCGGTTTTGGAAAAATTGATTCAGACGCCGTGTTTAAAAAATATCACCGTGCTGTTACAGAAAGAAGTCGCCGAGAGATTGTCCGCGCCGGACGGCGATCCGGGCGGCGGCGCGTTCGCGTGTTATGTAAGATATTATATGAAATCGCGATTGCTTTTTGAGATTCCGCGTGATAAATTTATCCCTGTCCCGAAAGTGGACTCGGCGTTGTTGAGACTTACGCGCCGGGAGCGTCCCGCCGCGGATGTATCTGACGAGGCGTTTTTCTTCCGCGTCATGCGCGGCGGATTTTTATTGCGCCGCAAGACGCTGGTCAATAGTTTATCCGCCGCCCTGCCGGAATACGCGAAAACGGATATTTTACAGGCGATGAAAAAATTAAATCTTCCTGAGAATATCCGGGGAGAACGGTTAAAATTACAGGATTTCGCGGATTTATCAAGAGAATTATTATCAAAGGAGGATATATGAATATTGTGATAGTCGGCGCGGGAAAAGTGGGTCTCGCGTTGACGCGCCAGCTTTCCGGCGAACATCGTTTGACGGTAATCGATCAGGACGCCAAATTGATAGAAAATATTATTAATATCTATGATGTCATGGCGGTCTGCGGCAACGGCGCGAGCTATGAGATTCAACAGGAGGCGGAAGTCAGCCGCGCGGATTTGCTGATTGCCACCGCGTCCAGCGATGAGATTAATATATTGGCCTGTATGGTCGCCAAAAAATCCGGCGTGCCGCATACAATCGCGCGGATCAGAAATCCGGAATATGAAAAGCAACTGCGATTCATGCGGGATGATTTGGGATTATCCATGGCGATCAATCCGGAGAAAGCCGCCGCGCGGGAAATCGCGCGCGTTTTGCGTTTCCCGGCGGCGATGAAAGTAGAATCTTTCTCAAAAGGCAGGCTGGAATTGGTCGAATATCGTCTGCCGGAAAACTCGGCGTTAAATAATATCAGCCTGATTGATTTATATAAAAGCACGAAAATCCGGGTGTTAATCTGCGCCGTATCGCGTAAAGAGGGC
>CAJOQY010000145.1 GCA_905236835.1 uncultured Oscillibacter sp.
AAAATTATTATATCCCGTCGCTTATATATTTGATAATATATGATATATTGTAACACGGTTTTTCCGTTCTGTCACGCTGATTTTCAAAAACAGCCTGATTGACAAACGGCGCGAAATCAGTTAAAATAAATTTTAATCCAGATACGCCTTCGTAGCTCAGTTGGATAGAGCGTTCGCCTCCTAAGCGAAAGGCCACGCGTTCAAATCGCGTCGAGGGCGCCATACCGGCCAATTCCCGATTGGCCGGTTTTTATATTTATTTTATATTTATATCATTTATAAACTATTTTTTATAAATTGCTTTTATCAATGATATAATCAATTACATCCGGAGAGGGGGAGGCCTGTTTGCGGGCGCTGGTGGTGGAAGACGAAAAACGTCTGGCGGAAACGGTGCGGGATTTACTGCGGCTGGACGGGTATCTGGTGGATATTTCTTATGACGGCGAAAGCGGACTGGATAACGCCCTCAGCGGCATTTATGATGTGTGCGTTTTAGACATCATGTTGCCGAAACTGGACGGCTTCGAGGTTCTGCGCCGCCTGCGCCGGGAGGGAAGCGGACTGCCGGTGTTATTATTAACCGCGCGTTCCGATCTGGCGGACCGCGTGCGCGGTCTGGACAGCGGCGCGGATTATTATCTTGCCAAACCGTTTGAGCCAAAGGAATTATTGGCCTGTATCCGGGCTTTGACCCGCAGACAACCGGAAATCCGGGAAACGGACGTGATCGCCTACGGGGATTTGGAATTGAACAAAAACGGCTTTCTGCTCCGGTGCGGCGGGCGCGAAATTCGATTAAGCCGCAAAGAATACGGATTAATGGAATTATTAATGCTCAACCGGGAACGGGTATTGGACAAAGAAACGATGTTATTAAAAGTCTGGGGATACGAGTCCGACGCGGAGGAAAACAGCGTGGAAGTGTATATTTCTTTCCTGCGGCGGAAACTGGCGCATTTGCGCTCCGGCGTGCGTATTAAAACCATCCGCATGGCGGGATATTGTCTGGAAAAAACGCCGGAATAATATTTTAATATAATTTTAATATAATTAAATTAAAATATTATAAAACAACGCGGCAATATTATTATAGCGCATTAAAATCAGTCGAATGTGAAAATAATATGAAAAATATGAAAATTATACGGAAGATCGCGCGCGGGAATCGCGGGAAAATCCGGGATGACGGGGAAATCATGCTCCGGCGTCTGAGAATCAAATTTATCTGCGTCTGTATGGCGCTGGTCACGGCGCTGTTGTGCGTGGTGATTTACGCGGCGTTTTTGTCGGCGCAACGGAATCTGGAATCCGTCAGCGCGGAGGTATTGAACCGCGCGATCCGGGAACCGCCGGGCAGGGTCAAACCGAATATTGGCGCGGGCCGCGTCGTCCTGCCTCATTTTACCGTGGAACTTTGGAACGGTTCATCTGATCTGATCGGCGGGACATATCCGGATCTGAAAGATACCGACACGCTGTCCGAGATTATCTCTGAATCTTTGCGGCAGAATCGTAAATCCGGGATTTTGCCAAATTACGGCCTACGTTATTTGAAAGACGACAACGGTCTGTTTACCCGGATCGCCTTTGTGGATATGTCCATGGAAATCGCCACGCTCCGGCGGGTGTTCGCGTCATGGCTTCTGATTGCCCTTGCCGCTTTGCCTTTATTATTGGCCGTCTTGATTTTATTATCCCGCTGGGCGGTCGCGCCGGTGGAGAAGGCGTGGCGGCGTCAACGGCAGTTTTTGTCTGACGCGTCGCATGAGTTAAAAACGCCGCTGGCCGTGATTTTATCCAACGCCGATCTGCTGGAAAACGCGCTGACCAATCCGCCCGCGCTCCCGGATACGCCGGAAAATCCCGGTCCGGAAAATTCGCCGGATACGGCGGGAAATTCATCGGACAACGCGCGAAATTTATTAACTTCCCCGGAAAACGCGCAAATCACGCGATGGGCGGAGAATATTCAGTCCGAATCGCGGCGGATGAAAAATCTCGTGGAAGAAATGCTGATTTTAGCCCGTTCGGACAGCGGAACGCAATCCGGGATTTTTCAAGAGATTTCCCTGTCCGACACGGCGGAGGACTGCGCTTTGTCTTTTGAACCGGTGGCCTTTGAGGCCGGAAAAAAATTATATTATCAAATCGCGCCGGATGTGAAAATCACGGGCGACAGTGAGAAATTATATCGTTTTATCTCGATTTTATTGGATAACGCCGTCAAATACGGCGCGGACGGCGGGGAAATCGCTTTGATTCTTGAAAAAACGGACAGACAGGCGAAATTAAGCGTGTCAAATCCGGGAGATCCCATTCCGCCGGAACAATTGCGGCGTTTGTTCGAGAGATTTTACCGCGCGGACGCGTCCCGGAGCGAGACTTCCGGTTTCGGTCTGGGATTGAGTATCGCCGCCGCGATTGCCAAGGAACATCACGGCGTTTTGCGCGCCGAAAGCGACGAGGATTCCACAAGGTTTATTTTTACCGTGCCAATCAAACGGGGATAATAAAATTTAAATTTATAAAAATATAAAAATAAATTAAAATTTAAATTTAATTGGCGGGAGGAAAAATTATGCGCAAGACGAAAATTATCTGCACGCTGGGTCCGGCGTCGGACAATCCGGAGATGATCCGGACGCTGATCCGGAAGGGCATGAACGCCGCGAGATTCAATTTTTCCCATGGCTCTCACAAAGAGCATTTGGCGCGTTTAAATATGTTTACGTCCGTGCGGGATTCCATGAGTTATCCGGTGGCGACGATTTTAGACACGCGCGGTCCGGAAATCCGGATCCGTTCGTTTGACACGCCGACAGTGGAATTAAAAGCCGGGAATGAGTTTATATTAACCGCCGAGGACGTGATCGGCAACGCCGGGCTTGTTTCGATTACTTATCCGGATTTGCCGGACGAGTTGGAACCCGGACAGCGGATTTTAATCGACGACGGCTTGATCGCCATCGAAGTGAAAGAAATTAAAAAACCTGAGATTGTCTGCGAGATTATCAACGGCGGAATTTTATCCGCCAATAAGTCTATTAATATTCCGGGCGCGCATATCAGACTGCCCGCCCTGACGGAACATGATATTGATGATATAAAATTCGGCATCCAGCATGATTTTGACTTTATCGCGGCTTCTTTCGTGCGTCAGGCGTCGGACGTGGAATCTATCAGAAAAGTATTGCGCGAAAACGGCGGTGACGCGGTGAAAATTATCGCCAAGATAGAGAATCAGGAGGGCGTGGATAATGTCGACGCGATTCTGGCCGCGTCTGACGGCATTATGGTCGCGCGGGGGGATTTGGGCGTGGAGATTCCCGCCGCGCGGGTGCCGGTCTTGCAAAAAAATATGATTCAAAAGGGCTTGCGGGCCGGAAAGCCTGTGATTATCGCCACGCAAATGCTGGATTCCATGATGAGAAATCCCCGTCCGACGCGCGCGGAAGTGTCGGATGTCGCCAACGCGGTATTTGACGGCGCGAGCTGCGTGATGTTGTCCGGCGAGACCGCCGGCGGCAAATATCCCGTCGAGGCGTTGACTTCCATGGATAATATTGTTATAGAAGCTGAAAATTCGATTGATTTTTGGAAACAGTTCCAAGAGAGCCGGTTGAATCCGGAAGCGAATGTCAACGACGCGATCACGCATACCTGCTGTTTGACGGCGAAAGATTTGAACGCCTCCGCGATTGTCACGGCCACCAGTTCCGGACATACGGCGCGCATGATTTGCCGTTTCCGTCCGGCGTGTCCCGTCGCCGCGCTGACCATGCGCGAAAAAGTACGCCGTCAGATGGCGATCAGCTGGGGCGTTCTGCCGTTCCTGACCGGCGAAGTCAATTCCACGGACCGCATTTTCTCGTTGTCATCCGAAATCGCTTTAAAAGAAAAATTAGCCAAACACGGCGATATTATCGTGATTACAGCGGGCGTCCCGCTGGGCAATACCGTCGCGACGAATTTGATCAAAGCCCATGTCGTGGACGAACAGGACGCGTAATTATGATTATAATTATTATTTAATCAATCAAATTTCCCCGGCGGATTCTTGGCGGACGGCCAACGCGCCGCCGGGGGATTTTTTGATGATACGGAAAAGTTCACGCGGATAAAATAGAAAATAATAAAATAAATAATTTAAGACAGATGAAAGGAAAATCGGAAATGAAACTTGGCATTGTCGGCTCCGGTATGATTGTACGGGAATTTCTGCCGAAACTGGTAAAACTGGA
Organism: uncultured Oscillibacter sp.; assembly: GCA_905236835.1. Taxonomy (GTDB): domain Bacteria; phylum Bacillota; class Clostridia; order Oscillospirales; family Oscillospiraceae; genus Oscillibacter. Next base: position 4,245 of record CAJOQY010000145.1, read on the forward strand.
CGGCTTGGAAGTTGTCGGCGTTCAGGGGACGCCAAGATCAAAAGAACAGACGCGGGAACTGTGCGCCGCCAATGGCGTGGCGAACGCGGCGTCGTCTTTTGAGGAACTGACGGCGCTGGATATAGATACTGTTTATATCGCCGTCCCCAATTTCCTGCATTTCATGTATTGCAAGCGGGCTTTGGAAGCCGGTCTGAATGTTATCGTTGAAAAGCCGATTGCCAGTAATTTTAACGAAGCGGAGGAACTCGGGCGGCTTGCGCGGCGGACAGGACGTTTCTTGTTTGAGGCCGTCACTACTTTATATTTTGACGGCTTTCAAAAAATCAAAGAATGGATCGGACGGATCGGCGCGGTCAAAATAGCCCATTGCAATTACAGCCAGTATTCCAGCCGTTATGACGCGTTCCGCGCCGGCGCGCTTCCGCCCGTGTTTGACCCCGCGAAGTCCGGCGGCGCGCTGATGGATTTGAATCTTTATAATCTGCATTTTATCATGGGATTATTTGGCAAACCGGAAAGCGCGGTCTATTACGCGAATATCGAACGTCATATCGACACCAGCGGCACGATGATTCTGCGCTATCCGGGATTTGTCGCCGCCTGTACAGCCGCGAAAGACTGTTCCGCGCCGTATTCTTTCGTAATCGAGGGAACAAACGGATATATTACCACGCAATATCCGCCGAATTTCATCGGCGAGGTGAAAATTTATTTAAATAACAAAACGGAGGAGATTTACAACGACGGGATGGCCATGGACAGAGTGATTCCGGAATTTCGCTTTTTTATGGATTGTATCAAGCGAAATGATTTAAAATTTTGCGCGGATCGCCTGAATGAGAGTATCGCTGTCAGTGAGATACAGACAAAAGCGCGCCTTGACGCCGGAATTATATTCGCCGCGGATCAAAAAGCCTTGCCGGAGGCGTAAATATAATAATAATCTTTATCTTGTTCCGTCATATTTTGAATCAGGCCGGACAGTTCCGCGTCTTCTTTATATAACGCGTCAAGATACCAGTCGCGCTGACGGCGTAAAATATCAGCGGCGTCCGGATAGCGCTCCAATAACTCCGCGTCGCGCTTTAACCGGAATCG
>CAJOQY010000146.1 GCA_905236835.1 uncultured Oscillibacter sp.
CATCGGATCTTACGCGTTTAATTCTTCCGCTTTGAAAGATGTCTATTACGCCGGAACGGAAACGCAATGGAACGCGATAAAAATTAATAATTATAATAACTATCTGGACAACGCGCTGAAACATTATAACAGCGTCTCTACGCCTACGCCCAAACCCACTAATACCCCGACGCCCAAACCCACTAATACGCCTACGCCAATCCCCACCAATACGCCGACGCCCAAGCCCACCGGAACGGCTTCCGGATTGATATATGACAGCGCAATCAAAAAACCGGGTTTTGATTATGATGATTTCATCGGCGGAAAAACCGTCACGCTGACTACAAACACTCCCGGCGCGTATATTCTCTATACCATCGACGGGAACGAACCCGATGAAAATTCCATCCGCTATGACAAGCCAATCCGGCTGACGGAGACGACGACAATAAAAGCCATCGCCGTTTTGAATCAGCGGCGGAGCGCGTCCCGGTCCGATCTGATTTCCATCCCGCGGTGCGAAGAGCCGATTTCCGTCCCCAAGGCCGGACGCGTGGAGGCGGGCAGTAAAATCACCCTGCGTTCCGGTACGTCCGGCGCGGCGATTTACTATACCATCGACGGCACGGAGCCGACTGTCAACAGTACGCGCTATACAGCCGCGTTACAGCCGCTTGAAAGTTTTACCCTGAAAGCAATCGCGGCGGCCAACGGCTATCAAAACAGCCCGCTTTACACGGCGTTTTATGAGGTCAATGACAATCGGGATGTCGTTACAATCCGGACGGGCAAACGGAATTACACGGCGGATGATTCACAGCGCGCCGAGGAAATTGAAATCTCTTTGCCGCTGATTGTGGAACTGGAATCCAACAGCGGCGCGAAAATCACGGGATTTGTATTTTATCTTCACTTTGACTGGCGTTTATTCTCCGAGGACGTGACAATCCGTTCCGCCGTGGGAAGCGGCCTGACATGGTCCCGTGACGAGCGGGATTCCGGATTATTAAGAATCCAGTACAGCGGCGCGGCGTTGGAAAGCAGTAATATAGGCTCTTTGAATCTCCGTTTCAGTGAGGGAACGGAGGACGGGACTTTCCCCGTGGAAGTCTTGGACGGCTCCGCCAACGCCGATTATACGCCGGAAGCGCATACCACGGGACTGGTGGATCCGCGTATCGAAACGCGTTCCGGCAGTATCGGCCTGAACGGATCGTTTAATACGCGCCTCGCGAATCTGTCCCTTTTAGATGAAGAGGGAAAACCCGTGGATCGTTCCAATCTGGCGGGCAGTCAGGTCAAGCCCCAAATCACATGGGATCAAACGAATGATGATATTCCCCGTTTTGTCGAAGTTTTTCTGGCCATTTATGACCGCGACGGCATGATGACGGATTTACAGCAATGGGAAATTGATTCCACACAGCCGCTGTCGTTTATCCAGACCAGAACCATTCCGGCGGGCGTGGAAGTCGGAAGCGTCAAAATCATGATTCTTGACGAAAATCTGATGCCCCTTGTGGCGGCGACTTCGTTATAAAATCTCGCCGCCTTCGGCGGCGGGGGGATTTAATGAAAACTTAATGCCATTGATGAAGGAGGCGCGTCCGGTGCGTATTTGGGCGCATTTGAAAACAATCAATCATCACCGGCGTCTGGTGCGGAAATACTGTTTCCGGCTCGGTCTCTATTGGCAGGGGCTGACGCATGATCTGTCAAAATATTCCCCGGTGGAATTCTGGGCGGGCGCGAAATATTTTCAGGGGACCCGCAGTCCGAACGACGCCCAGCGCCGCGCCACCGGTTACAGCGCCGCGTGGCTTCATCACAAGGGACGCAACAAACATCATTTTGAATATTGGACGGATTACGGCCCCGACGGGATCGCCGGGGTGGAAATGCCCAAAAAATACGTCGCGGAGATGTTCTGTGACAGAATCGCCGCCAGCCGCGTTTACATGGGCGAAAATTATCACGACGGCGCGCCGTATGAGTTTTTCCTGCGCGGCAAACAGAAAAATTTATTATTACATCCCGCCACGGAAAAATTACTGGAGGAAATTCTGCTTGTCCTGCGGGATCAGGGCGAGGACGCCGCTTTCGCGTATGTCCGCCGCGTAGTGCTGGGGAAATCGTGACGCGTTTTTCTCACGCGTTTTATCACGCGTTTTTATTGCCGCGCGCTGACGATCGCCTGATAAAAATCCGCCGTATTGAGATTTCTCCAGTGTTCGGACAGTAAAATCTCCGCGCTTTCGGCCTGATTTTCCAGAAATCTGTCCAGCCAGATGTCCCGCAGCACGGAATTTTCAGGCGGCAGACGGATTAAAATCGAAAATCCCCCGTCGCTTTCCAGAATGCCGGATACCTGTCCGATCCGCAGGGCCCGCGCCACCTGTTGTAATTTGACCGGAAAACTTTCGTCCCCGGCGTCACGGGGTCCGGCCTGATCGTCGCTTTCGCGCGCGAGCGTATCGAACAACGCGGCCTGATCCGCCGCGCCGTTGAGTTGTGTAAAATACGATTCCGCTCTGCTCCGCGCCGCGCTCCGGCTGATATTCTCGGATGACACGAAAATCCGGTTGATCCGCGCGGAATTGGGATCGGAATCGAATTCGCGGGCAATCGCGCTGAGTTCCGCCTCCGCCGGACTTGGAATCAAATCCGATCCGGACCGGCATAAATCGCGCAATTTCTGATAAAACAGGCCAATGCGCGTGAGATATTCCAGCCGGGAACGGTCCAGACCATATCGGGATAATTCTTTTAAATATATATTTTCCCCGCCGCGATTTTCACACCGTTCCCGCCATTGATTTTCCATCGCCCGCGCGTCCTGATCGGACCATGTGATTTTACAATCACGCGCGAGTATCTCAGTCACGCAATACATGGCCGTATCCATCAAGGCCTGTTCTTTCGCGTATTCATTTAAAGTCCGTCCGTCGTCCATGATAAAATCCCAGTCCGGGGCGCCGCCGTATTCGCCGCTCAAGCGATCGCATACGCGCGCCAGCCAATACAGATAGCGCCACGCGGGGACCGCCTCCCCGTTGACGCCGCAGAAACAAGCCCCCTCCGGAATGCCGGACGCCTGTCCGAGTATCGACGGAAAATCCGCGCCGTTATTTTGATGATAATTATTATCATAATCGCGATTGCCGTTATGATTTTTCCCCGCGCAGCCTGTCAAAATCAAGGCGGATAATACATATAATAATAAATATAATAATATTCCCCGTTTTCTCATGCCGGATTCCCCTTTCCGCGTTATCGCTATATATGCGCGAAAAGGGGCAAATATTACAAAAAAATTCAGGGGCTGTCCCGCGAAATACGGCGGGACAGTCCCTTTGATTGATTCACGGATTGTGAATCATGATTTTGATTCGCTTACCAATTTATATCCTGATAGGGCGTGGACGCGAAACCTTGAGCCTGCAGATCGGCGACCCACGGATCTAAGCGGGCGCGGAAGAAGTTCTGGAACGCTTCCGTATCGCCGAACAGCTTCACGGCTGTGGGGCTGACCGTGTAATAAGCCTTGATGAACAGACGGCCATACCAGCTCTGCGAAAGAACTTCATCACGATAGCGGCGCAGGGTCCATACTTGCGGGCAGTCGTAAGAACCATAAACCGCTGTGGC
>CAJOQY010000147.1 GCA_905236835.1 uncultured Oscillibacter sp.
AGAGAGAAATTTTTACCCGTTGCGTTCCCCTTCCCCTTCTAAGGGGAAGGGGACAGGGGATGAGGTTCTATTTTTACGCCTTTCAACCCTTGATTGGCATATAATATATTATTATTATTATTTTATCATCAATTCCAGAAATCCGTCGGGACAGTCACGCCGAATTCATGGGCCTTATACGTCGGATTTTTACCCATGTCGCGCTGGGCGACGTAATCATCCAGCGCGTTATACGCCACGCGGCCAAGAATCACGCACACGGGAATATTGATCACGGCCAAAACGCACTGGAACACATCGGCCAGATCCCACGCGAAGCCGAATTTTAAAATCGCGCCGATAAAAATCAAAACCGCGCCGACTGTCCGCGCGATGATCATGAATTTTTTCGACGGGACTTGCTTTAAAATATACGCGAAGCAGTTCTCAACGTAATAGAAATTGCCTAACAGCGTTGTAAACGCGAAGAGCAATAACGCGACAACGATAAAAACCGGACCGGCGGCCCCGAATGTCGCCGATAACGCCGCCTGTACATACGGCGCGCCCGCGAAAGTGTCATCCGCGCGCGGCAGAACCCCGGAACTCATGCACATAAACGCCGTCGCCGTGCATAATAAAAGCGTGTCGATAAAAACAGACAGCATTTGCACCAGTCCCTGTTTGACGGGGTGCGATACGTCCGCCGCCGCCGCCGCGTTGGGCGCGGAACCCATGCCGGCCTCGTTGGAATATAATCCGCGCTTGAATCCGTACATCAGGCAGGAACCCGTGAAACCGCCGAAAATCGCTTTTAAATTAAACGCGTCGGCGAATATCATGGCGAACATGGACGGCAGGTTTTTAATATTTAATATCATCGAAATCACGGCCAATAATACATATAAAATGCCCATAATCGGCACCAGCGTTCCCGTGACTTTCACCACGCGCTTCCCCCCGCCAAGTATGCAATATAAAAACGCGGCGGCGATTAAAAAGCCGATGATCGCGGGTGTGGTAATCGCGACCGGACCAAGTTCCAGCCGGAAATTATAAAATCCAAATCCCGAAAACGCCGACTGTAAATTATACGCGCAGAGCATATTATATCCCACGGCGTAACAGCCGATCAAAGCGACCGAAAATATAATCGCCAGCGGACGGCTGTGCAAAGCCGCCTCGATGTAATACGCGGGGCCGCCGTATGATCCCCCGTTGGGATCGCGCTTTTTATATACCTGCGCCAATGTCGACTCCACGAACGCCGACGCGCCGCCTAAAATCGCCGTGATCCACATCCAGAACACCGCGCCGGGGCCGCCCATGCACAGCGCCGACGATACCCCGATAATATTCCCCGTTCCCACGCGGGACGCGGTGGAAATCATCAACGCGCCAAACGATGAAATCGCGCCTTCCGTCGCGGGCTTCTCGGCCACGACCCGGATCGACTCCCGAAACAGACGCAATTGCGGCAGTCCGGTCCGGATTGTGAAATACAATCCGCCGCAGAACAGCAGGAACGCCAGCGGCCAGCCGGTCAGATAAAGCAGGAAATCCCATAAAAACATATAAACACCTCTTTTTAATATTATTATATATATTTTATATAATATAATTTTTATATAATATAATATATAATAAAATAATTTATAACGCGCCTCTTGCGCGGAAAGACGCGTCCGCCATTTTCATTGTGTTTCTCAGGAAAATAACGCTTAATATCAGCGACACGCCCTCGGCAATCACAAACGCGAACCAGACAAGATCTAAATTTCCGGTTTGCGCCAACAGCCACGCCGACGGAAGAAGCGCTAATAATTGCCGGCATATGGATACAATTAAGCTGTAAAGCGGATTGCCAATCGCCTGACAGACGGACCCGGCGACGATACAGAATCCGGCCAGCGGGAAACAACAACTGATAATCCGCAGCGCCACAACGCCAATGGATAACATTTCCTGATAACTTGTCGTGGACCCCTCTTCCGGTTTGAATAACGCCATCAACGCGCCGGGGAAGAACTGAAAGATTAAAAATCCACAGGTCATAATCGCTATCGCCGAGATTGTCGCCAGCCGGATCGTTTGTTTTAATCTCTCCGGTTTCGCCGCGCCGTAATTATAAGAAATAATCGGCACCATACCATTGTTTAATCCGAATACCGGCATAAACACAAAGCTCTGGAGTTTGAAATAAATCCCAAATACCGCCGTGGCCGCCTCCGTGAAGGAAATCAATATGCGGTTCAAAAAGAAATTCATGACGGATCCAATCGACATCATGAGAATGGACGGGAGCCCGACATGATAAATTTCTTTCGCGGTCATCATGTCCCAGCGGATGAATTTGATATTGATATTTATATCCGGATTGTGAGATAAATTTAAATACAACGCCAGACAGGCGGCGATGATTTGCCCGATAATCGTCGCCACCGCCGCGCCCGCGACTTCCAGTTTCGGCGCGCCGAACAAGCCAAGAATCAAAATCGGGTCAAGAATCATATTAATCAAAGCCCCGGTAATCTGCGACGCCATAGACAAAACCGTCCGGCCCGTGGACTGCAATAATCTCTCAAAACAAAGCTGTCCGAACACGCCGAAGCACAAGCCGAGACAGATACTCGTATAACTCACGCCGTAATTGAGAATCCCCGGATTGTCCGTCAATAACATGAAAAACGGTCTGGATAAAAACAAGCCGATCAAAGCGAACGCCACCGCGCTGCAAGCGTATAAAAATATGCCCGTATTCGCGGCCTTATCCGCCATATCCTGCTTTTTTTCGCCCAGCGAACGCGACAATAAAGCGTTCATGCCGACGCCCGTCCCGCCGCCGATTGAAAACATTAAATTCTGCAGCGGAAACGCCAAAGACACGGCGTTGAGGGCGTCCTGACCCAGTTTCGCCACCCAAAAACTGTCCACGACGTTATAAAGCGCCTGAAACAACATCGACGCCATCATGGGCAGCGCCATGCCCGCCAATAATCTCCCTACGGGCATGGTCCCCATTTTATTTTCTCTCGCCTGATTTCCGTCCTGAGCCATAGGCAAGCGCCCCCTGATCATAAAATCATAAAAATTATTTTAATTTATATTTTTATATTTATTAATATATTTATTAATATTTATTCGCTTATATTTTCATAATAACGCGCGCGAATATTCAAATTTAAGGCGTCTAATCCTGTTGAAACACGATTTTTTCCGCCATCGCGTCCGCCTGATCCTGACCCAAAAAATAGGCGATAATCGCCAGCCCGAAGGGAATCGCGGTCCCCATGCCCCGGCTGGTGATGATATTCCCGTCAATCACGACGGATTGTTTGATCACATTCGCGCCTGTTAAATTTTCTTCCAGTCCGGGATAACAAATCGCGTTTTTGCCGTTTAAAATCCCGCAGGCGCCCAACACTGTCGGGGCCGCGCAGATCGCCGCGACAAGTTTCCCCGCCTGATAAAATCGCGTAACGGCGTCCCGGACGCGGGCATCCGCTTTCAGCGCATTTGTGCCGGGCATTCCGCCGGGTAAAATGATCCCGTCATAACTCGACAAATCCGCCCGCGCAATCGTCTGATCCGCCTCAAACGCGATCCCGTGGCTGCCCCGGACGTTCAATCCGTCCTGTATGGACAGCATATCAATCTCAATTCCGGCGCGGCGCAACAAATCCACAACCGTCAGACCCTCGATTTCCTCACAGCCGTTCGCCATGAAAATCGCCGTTTTTTTCGCGCTGTTTCCCGTATCCGACATATTTCATAACCGCCTTTCCTGTCAAACTTGTCCCCGGCCATGGGAAAAAACACATGACCGG
>CAJOQY010000148.1 GCA_905236835.1 uncultured Oscillibacter sp.
AACGCCGGGAATTCCACGGCGCCACAAAAGGGGAAAAATAACCCTTCATCTTCCCCGCGCCGCTGATGGTCAATACGCCGTCGCTGTCAAGCGTCCATGTGACATTGGAGCCGTTCGCGCCGCAGTTGCCATTGGCGACAATATCAGCCGCCGACGCCGACACGGACAGCGCAATCACGGCGCAAAGCAAGATAAAAATATGTATCACGCGCGATTTCATGAAAAATTCCTCCTTGTGTGACGGATATTTCCGCGATATGGCACATTATATCAAAAGCGTTTCCCATGCGCAAGCGTAAAATGGAAAATTACGCGTAACTCGCCAACGAAATTTTCACGCGCACGCGGGGGAAAATTGAAAGGGGATTTACAAGTAAGGGCGGATTTGATAGAATGAGAGGATAAAAAAGGGGGGGGCGGAAGAATGGCGGAGATGGCGGAGATGGCGGAAGAAGCGCTCGGGCGGGCGCGGTCCGTCGTGCTGGGGAAAGACCGGGAGATTCTGGAGGTCCTGCTGGCGTTTCTGGCCGACGGGCATGTATTGCTGGAGGACATTCCCGGCGTGGGCAAGACCACGCTCGCGCTGGCGTTTTCGCGGATATTTGATTTGGATTACAGGCGCGTGCAGTTTACCCCGGACGTGCTGCCGTCGGATTTGACCGGGTTTTCGATTTACAGGCGGGACCGGGAAGAATTCGTTTACCAGCCCGGAAGCGTGTTTTGCAATCTGCTGTTGGCGGATGAACTGAATCGCGCGTCGCCGAAAACGCAGTCGGCGTTATTGGAAGTCATGGAGGAGCGGCAGGTGACGGTGGAAGGCGTGACGCGGGAAGTCCCGAAGCCGTTTCTGGTGATCGCGACGCAGAACCCGCCGGGGAGCGCGGGCGTCCAGCCGCTGGCGGAATCACAGGCGGACCGGTTTTTCGTCTCCTTGTCGCTTGGCTATCCGGATTTTGACAGCGAAGTGGCGATGGCTCGCGCCGTCGGGCCGTATAAAATATTAAATGATTTGCGGCCCGTCGCCTCGGCGCGGGATTTGCGGAATATGCAGTTCGAGATTCACCGGATTTTCATGCACGACGCGATTTATGATTATCTGGTTCGTTTAATCACGGCCACGCGGGAACATCCCGCGCTGACGCGGGGCGCGAGTCCGCGGGCGACCGTCGCTCTGGTGAAATTATCAAAAGCCGCCGCGTGGAGCCGGGGCCGCGATTTCGTCACGCCGTCGGACGTGCTGGAACAGTTTCCGTATGTGGCCGCGCACCGGGTCCGGATCGGGCCGGAATCGGGAATCGCGGGCGCGGACCGGTCCGCCGTTCTGGAGATTCTGCGTCAGATCGGGCTTTCCGTCCGGAAGCCGCGCATGGAGGCCAGACGGTGACGCGGCTTTTTGTTTATTTGATTTTAACCGGAGGCACATGGTATCTGTCCGGTATGTATCGCTCGTTTCCGCTGACGCTGTTGTTTTTAGCGGAGATATTATTCTTATCCTTGCTGGCGGTTCAGACGGCGATTTTCCGCGCCGCCGTCTCCGCCGCGTTCGCGTCGAAAATAATATACGCGGAAAAAAATCGGGAATGCCGCTGTCGGATTCATCTTCGGCAGAAAAGCGTGTTCCCCGCCGGGCGCGTCCGCCTGACGCTGGTATTATCTTATCCGGACGGACGCCGGAAATTCAGCCGGAATTTATATGGCGCTGTCGGGCCGCGCGGGGAATCTGATCTTGAATTTTTTGTTCGTCCGGCGCTCTGCGGGCCTGTCCGGGTGGAACTGCGCCGCTGGCGGGGGTATGATTCGCTGTCTTTGTTTTCCGCCGCGCGCCGGAGCCGCGAATTGATGACAATCGCCGTTCTTCCCCGTCCGTTTTCCGCGCGGATACGGGATATGACATCCGGCGGGGCGGACGCCGGATTTTCCGGCGGCGTCAATGCCCTGACGCGTCCGGAATCGTCCGCGGATTTCCGGGATTCGCGCGAATACAGACCGGGGGATCCCGCGCGCGCGATCAACTGGAAGCAAAGCGCCCGCACGGGGAAGCTCTATGTCCGGGAATACGAACGCGAGAGCGATGAATTTTTTACGCTGATTTTAAACCGTTCCGGGCATATCTCCCCGGAAAATCAGGACGCTTTTTATGAAATTTTATCCGCGATTTTATCCGGACTGCTGGAACGCGCCGCCGCCGTGCGGGTATTCTGGCGGGACGGGGAAGAATGCCGCCTGATGAATATCACCGGGGATGACAGCCGCCGGAATTTATTCTATCGGATTTATTTATCAAAACCGGAAATCAATTCCCGTTCCGGCGCGTTTCCGCCCGTGATTCCCGGCGCGTTTCAGTTTGACGCGGACTTGAACTGGCGGCGGGATCAAATTCTTATTCATTCGTTTTCCCGCGCCGATTATCCGTCTGAAATCGCCGGAAAGATATTTTATATATAATATTTATATATAATTTTATATAAAATTATATATAATAATCCCTCCCGGGAATTGTGTTTTTCACGATTCCGGGAGGGGTTTTCTGGTCCGAGTGGGGAGACTTGAACTCCCGCCATCCTGCTCCCAAAGCAGGCGCGCTGCCAACTGCGCTACACCCGGTTTTTTGAATGACATTAGCTGGATATAGATAAAAAATATAATAGCATATATCATACCGGTTCGCAATGCGCATAAATGACAAAGTATATGCTGTTATATAGCGTCGAAACGGTCAAAAAGACAACAGCGGGCTGAAAAAATTTCACGGAAATTTCCCGGCGTTTTCGCGGGATGATAAAACGCCGAAAAGATTTCCTGAAAAACAATGGATAGTTTCGCGCGTCAGCCTTGCAATTCCCGCGCGGGTCTGGTAAAATTATATCGCAAATTTCGACGGAAAATCACGGACGCGTTTTTCGGGCGGATATGGTCAAAAATATGGATGAAAATGGATAAAAAAGCTGTGAAAAGATAGATTAAAAAAATATATATGGATTTTAAATCGCGGCTGGAATGATATTTAATTAAATAATATTTATTTTTGAAATTATAATGATTATGGTTGATAGAGTGGTGAGACGATGGATTTACAGGGCGAACTGTTACGGGGACCCGTGGGCGATTTTCAATACGCGGGGCTGCCCGGCGGATGGGAAGATGAGTTTCTCGACGCGACAGACCCCGGAGAGGGAGTTTATCCGAATGACGGCGGCGTATGCGCCAATCAAATCTGGCGTTGCGCGTCGTTTCACGATCAGCTTTATGTGATTTCCGCCAACGCCATGCCGATTCTGAACGGACCCAACGCGGGAGAGGCGTTAAAGCATTTAAGATTTTTAGAGGCGTCGGCTGTGACGCTGAGGGATTCGATCCGGGAGACGGTCCGCGCGTCGTTCGCGGTTCCGGAAGATTACGCGGCTGTGGCGAATCAACAGATCACGCTCGCGCCCGGATGGTTTGAGCGCCGGAATCAATATGATATGTCATATCAGGAGCCGGAGGGGTTGTTTTCCGGTCCGGATTCTTTGGCGCGTGTGGCGTGTTGCTGCCTGTGGCGCGGATGCCGGGATTTAGATAATAATAATAAAACAAGTCTGGCGCTACTGGTTCCGTCGCGGATGTGTTATCCGCCGGCGTATATTCGATACTGTCAGGCGGTCATCCGCAGGGTTATCGGCTGCGTACCGTTCGCGCTGAGACGGTTTCTGAGTTTCGCGACGAATCCGAAGGCGGCGGATCGGGAGAAATTCACGCTGTTTTTCACCCCGGAAGAAACGGTATTGCCGACGGATGTCCGCGCGCTGATGATTGATCCGGAGCGGGAATATTTGAAAGAAATTGAAAAATTTGATTTGTCCCGCGAATTGATGAAGATTATCCGGGAAGCCGCGCGCGATCCTCAAAGGGGACGGCGCGGGCATATACTGGGCAATGTATTTGAGGAATTAGAACAGTATACCCCGCTGGCGGATCTGACAATCGGGCGTTATAAGCAATATCAGGAGGATCAGACGCCGATTACATGGGAACGCCTGCGGGAATTTAATCAGGAACTGGGCGAAAGCAAGGAGGAGGAGCGGAGATATATTATTCAGCGTATGCGGCGCAGATTATCCCGTCAGGGACTGCGGCGCGTGGATAGTATTATTCAGGAGGACCCGGACGCGCTCAAATCCGCGCCGCTGAAAGAACTGCCGGAATTTCTGTCCGGATATTACCGGGTGGTTTTGGCGTTACAAAAGCAGATCGGGCCGGAATTGTCCGGGGCCATGTTGCGGAAATACGGGCGGGAAGTGGTGGACTGGACGCCGGAAGAATTGAGAAACTGTCAGAAATGGCTGTCGAAAGAAGGCGCGGCGCAAAGTCCGCTGAGAATGCTCCAGCTTCTGGATGAGGGGACTTTATGGAGCTTCTCGGAGCATTTGGAAAAATTAATCCGGCAGAAAAGCGATGTTTTATCGAAATTATTTCTGGATCATTTGCCGGATATGCTCACGCCGGAAAACACGGGGGATATGATTATCCAATTGGAGGAAGTGTGCAAACAGTGTACGCAACCGGATTCGACGAAATGTCTGCGGCGGTTCGCGGATCGTATGGCCGTGGTATTAGAAAATCACGCGCTTCCGGAGGAAATGGTTTTAGATATATTTCAGCGTTTTCCAGTGATGGGGGAACTGCTGGACGCTTTATATAAAATCTGGGAGACGGAGACGAGGGAACTCAAAAAGCGGCTGTCCGTAATCGCCGAGTTTGAGGATAGATTGAAACAATCCGCGGAATCCGAACAGGCGGGACGCCTGCGGAAAAATCTGGACAAGCTGGGGCCGCAGTTGCGCCGGGAAGTCAGTCTGCGGGATTTTCTGCGCGTATGCGAGGAGGCGGAGCATCGGGCATGGCCGGATATTTTCACGCATTATTCGGAATACCGGGACGCGCTGGCGAGATTTATTGATCAATATGAATTGGGAATCTGGCTGGGGCCGCGCGTACCGTGGAACGCGTTATTTTCGGATTTGCTGGCCTATCAGGCATTGACGGGCCGGGATGATATATGCCTGTGGCGGGCGAA
>CAJOQY010000149.1 GCA_905236835.1 uncultured Oscillibacter sp.
CAGCAGATCTTCTATATCCGGCTTCGCCTCCACCGTGCCGATATAATAATTTTTCATGCTGAAATTATCAAATTCTTCCTGCATACGGGTATAAATCCCGTTGGATTCCGCTTCCGTGCCGTGGCCCATGAAACAAATCGCCGTTTCGCCGTCGTCATATTCCGCCGTCGCGTCGGCAACCGCTTTCGCCGCCGCCGCAAAATCCGCGTCGCTTGACAACAACGGCGCGCCCGTCACAACACGATCAAAATCCTCTTGATATTTATTTAATTCCGCCATTAAATCCTGATATTCAAACCCGTCCATCAAATGAGTAGGCTGTACGGCCAGCATTTTCACGCCGTTTTCTTTCGCGCGTTCCAGCGCGGCGTTGACAGTATCTATCAACACGCCGTCGCGTTTGTCGATATGATTAATAATCATATCGCTTGTAAACGCCCTTCTGACGCTCCAATCCGGGAACGCGTTTTCCATCGCGTCCTCAATGCCGCCGATATTCAATCTTCGCGCGTCGTTATAACTCGTGCCGAAACTGACGACCAGCAATTCCCGCTCCCCGATTCCGTCCTGATTGCGGGGATTGTCCAGCGCCGCGTCGCCCGTGGCTTCTTCCTGATTTTCCTGATCTTCCTGATCTTCTTGATAAATCTCTTTCGCCGCTTCCATATCCGCGCCGCCGGAACAGGCCGACAGCGATATAAGCGCAATCGCCAGTATCAGCGATATAAATAATATTTTTTTCATGATTTTATCACGCTCTCTTTCATGATTTTTTATTTTATTACAATCATCAAAATAAAAACCCGCAATTAATATATCGTCCTGTTTTGATAAATATTTACAGCGAATTCTATAAAAAACTTGATTTTATCTTTTTTTCATGTTATATTATTTAACGCGTCTAACGCGGGACAGGTGCCATCACCCTGTCAGAAAATAAAAAAATGGAGGTTTTTTTATGCCCAATTTTACCACGCCGGAAACCGCTCCCGGAACGCCGCCGGCTCCCGCGCCTCAAAAAACGCCCGAAACGCCGATTGATTCCCGTTCCGGATTCAGCGCGCGCCGTATCGCCGCCGCCGGGATCATCGCCGCCGTCTACGCCGTGTTGACCGTCTTTCTCCCGGTCCCGCAGTATTCCGGCGTACAACTCCGCGTCGCCGAGGCCATGACGGTTTTGCCGTTCCTGTTCCCGGAAGCCGTCTGGGGCCTGACCGTCGGATGTTTTCTGGCTAATCTGTTCTCCCCGTTTTTGTTGGACTGCGTATTCGGCACGGCGGCGACGTTCATCGCCGCGTTATGCACCGCGCGCGTCAAAAGCCCATATTTGGCCCCCCTGCCGCCCGTGATCTGCAACGCCGTGATCATCGGCGCGGAAATCGCCTATTTCGCCGCTCAGGACGGGGAAAACTTCATCCGCGCGTATCTCTTTAACGCTTTTACCGTCGGGCTGGGCGAATTAATCGCCTGTTATATTCTCGGCCTCGCGTTATTGAGATTTTTATTAAAATCATGGCCCAAAATTTCCGGTTCGCGCGATTTATAAACAAATCCCGTATTCATCCTGAGCGCTATAAAAAATTTTTATAAAATCCCCCTTACATGGACATACTGGTTTTATTCCCGGCGAAAAAAATCACGGGAGGACAGGTGTCCATGTATTATTATCATCATTCCTGCTTTTATCACGCGGACGGCGTCTGTATTTTACAATCCGCCGACCGGATCGGCTTCCCCGCCCCGGACGGCGCGTGCGTCCAATCAAAATCCGATTTGAATTTATGCCCTGAACAAATCCGCCTCACGCGCCTGTATTCCCGGCGCCAAGCGCGGCCCGGATCGCTTCCCCAATGTTCCGCGCGGGAATCAGATTCAAACCCGAAAACGCGTTAGAATTCTTTAAATTTCCCGCGTTTCCCGCCTGAATAATCTCACGGGCGTGAGACGGCAGTACGCAGGTTTTGAAGCCCAGACGCCGCAGTTCCGACACGCGCCGTTCTATCTGCTGGACCGTGCGCAGTTCGCCGGTCAATCCGACTTCGCCGATGGCCGCCAAATCCTTTGGAATCGCCCTGTCCAGATAACTGGACGCCAGAGCCAATACCGCCGCCAAGTCCGCCGCCGGTTCCTCCAGCCATAACCCGCCGACCGTGTTCAAATACGCGTCGCACGACGACACCCGCAAACCGCCGCGCTTTTCCAACACGGCTAATAACATCGCCGCCCGGTTATAATCAAATCCGTTGCTCGTCCGGCGCGGATTCCCACCCGGCGAACCCACCACAAGCGCCTGTATCTCCGCCAATACCGGACGCGCGCCCTCCATGACGCAAGTCACGCACGCCCCCGGCGTCTCCTCCGGACGACCGGACAACAACATCTCCGACGGGTCCGGGACTTCCGTCAAGCCCTTGTCGCGCATTTCAAACACGCCGATTTCATTCGTCGCGCCGAAACGGTTCTTAGACGCCCGTAAAATCCGATAAGACGTGTGCGCGTCCCCCTCAAACGACAACACGCAGTCCACCATGTGTTCCAGTACCTTCGGCCCCGCGATGGATCCTTCTTTGTTCACATGGCCTATCACAAATACCGTGATATTTTCCTCTTTGGCCAGACGCATTAACGCCATTGTACAATCCTTGACCTGACTGACGCTCCCGGCGGGCGAGTCCAGCGCGTCATTATATAACGTCTGTATCGAATCCGCGATTAAAATTTCAGGCCGCGTCTCCGATACGGCGTCCAGCAAATCACTCAACGCCGATTCCGATAATACTAATAATTTATCGCTTTCCACGCCCAACCTGTTCGCCCGCATTTTCAACTGTCGTCCGGATTCCTCTCCAGACGCGTATAATACTTTGAAATTTTGACACAGCGTCCCGCAGATTTGCAACATCAGCGTGGATTTGCCGATACCCGGCGCGCCGCCGATTAACACCAGCGACCCTTTGACCGCCCCGCCGCCTAACACGCGATTCAATTCCCCCATGCCGGTGGAAAATCTGACTTCCTCCTCGTCCGACAGTTCCGAAAGTTTTCTCGCCCCTTTCGGACGCGTATCCATGCCGGATCGGTTTTTCAGTCCGCCGCCCGTCCGATTGCGCGTGATATTACCCGCTTCCGGCTGTTCCTCAATCGTATTCCACGCCCCGCACGCCGGACACTTCCCCGCCCATCGCGGCGTCTCGTTGCCGCATTGCGTACAGTAAAATATGCTCTTTCGCTTCATGATAAATTTTCATCTCCTGTCATTCTCTGGATTAAATC
>CAJOQY010000150.1 GCA_905236835.1 uncultured Oscillibacter sp.
GCCGGGAAGCGATAGCGGATTTGTTTGATTTTCAGCGTCCGGAACGGGTGGTATTTACGATGAACGCGACGCAGGCTTTGAATATCGCGATCAAGAGTTTGGTTCCGCCCGGCGGACGGGTTGTGATTTCGGGATATGAACACAACGCGGTGACGCGGCCTTTGAAGGCGCTGGGCGCGGAAGTGGAGATTGCCGACGCGCCGTTGTTTCAGGAGGCGGCGTCGGCGGCGGCGTTCGCGCGTCTGATTACGCCGGGGACAGACGCCGTGATTTGCAATCATGTGTCGAATGTATTCGGGTTTATCCAGCCGGTTGCGGCAATCGCGGAGATTTGTCATCGGGCGGGCGCGCCGCTGATTCTTGACGCGTCGCAGTCGGCGGGCGTGATTGAGATTGACGCGGGCGAATTGAATCCGGCGTTTATCGCCATGCCGGGGCATAAGGGATTATACGGCCCGCAGGGGACCGGCGTTTTGTTGTGCGGCGAAAATATAGAGAATTATAAAATAAAAACGCTGACGGAAGGCGGCACGGGAAGCCAGTCGATTTCGCAGGATATGCCGGAATTTCTGCCGGATCGGCTGGAAAGCGGGACGCAGAATATGCCGGGGATCGCGGGGCTGTTGGCGGGCGTGAATTATATCCGGGAACGCGGGCCGGAGGCCGTCTGCGGGATTGAGCGCAGACTGGCGTTATGGGCGTTTGAGAATTTGCGGGAAATCCCGGATGTAAGGGTATTCGCCTTGACGGGACTGCGCGATCAGACGGGCGTTTTGTCTTTTACGGTCAGGAACCGGGACGCGGAAGAAATCGGAAACGCGCTGGGGGAACGCGGAATCGCTGTCCGCGCCGGACTGCACTGCGCGCCGCTGGCGCATAAGAGCGCCGGGACGCTGGACACCGGGACGGTCAGATTGAGTTTTTCGGCGTTTAACACGCCGGAGGATGTCTCAAAATTTTTGACGGCGTTCAAGAGCGTCCTGCGCGGGGGATAGAGAAAAAATTTTTGAATATTTTAAAAATTTTTCCGGAACGCGAATTTTTAGCGGGGAACGCCTTGCAATCCCCGCTGTTATTTTATATAATATAAAAATATAATAGAAAAAATAAAAATAAAAATATAAGCGGGATATGGAAGGGGATGTCAACGGAATGGAATTGAGTTTGGCGGAAATCGCCGCTTATCTGGGCCGATATTTGCTCTCGATCCATATCGCCGGGTATCTGGACATTGCCGTAATGGCATATGTGATTTATCGGATTTTTCAATTAATGCGGACCACCAGAGCGGCCAGCCTGTTGAAAGCGTTATTGATGTTTTTGGCCGCGCTGTTGCTGTCGAATATATTGAATCTGCGCGGCGTGAATTTTATTTTAAACCGCATGGTGGATCTGGGCGTTCTGGCGTTGATTGTGATCTTTCAGCCGGAAATACGCGGGATACTTGAACAGGTGGGCAGCCGGCGGATCACGGCGTTTTTCACGCCGACGGTGAGCGTGGGCGAGATGGAACGCGCGATTTCCCAAACGGTTTTGGCCTGCACGGAGATGAGCCAGTCCAGAACGGGGGCTTTGATCGTATTCGAGCGGGAAATTTCGCTGGATGATATGCTCCGCAATGGAACGGTTCTGGACGCGTCTGTCTCAAGCGAATTGTTAAAAAATATATTTTTCGTGAAAGCGCCGCTGCATGACGGGGCCGTGATTATCCGGCGGGGCAGGATTTTAGGGGCGGGCTGCGTATTGCCGCTAAGCAAAAACGTGAATCTGTCGCGGGATTTGGGGACGCGCCATCGCGCTGGGATCGGCATGAGCGAAAATTCGGACGCGATTGTGGCGATTGTCTCGGAGGAGACCGGCGCGATTTCCGTCGCGTCGGGCGGAATGCTGAAACGGCATTTGAAGCCGGAAACGCTGGAAAATTTACTGCGCAATGAGTTATTGACGCGTGAGGACGAGGACGAGCGGAGCGGCGGCGTCTGGCGTTCGTTCATGCGGATCATGCGTCTGAATCGCGGAGAGGGCGAAACAGGGCGCGGAAAAGGAGACGGATGACAAATGGATTACACGAACGAACGCCGCGCGGATCCGGCTCGGCTGTTATATTCGTTATTGGCGCTCATCGTGGCGGCGGGAATCTGGTTCTATGTGGACGCGTATGGGAACAACGGGAGCGCGTTCCCGGCGCGGCAGAAAATCACGGAGATTCCGATTGAATATACGGGCCTGAACGCGCTGGCGGAAAA
>CAJOQY010000151.1 GCA_905236835.1 uncultured Oscillibacter sp.
CCAGCGCCCAGCCGTCCGGAAGCCACGACGGACGCCAGTTCGGGAGATTCTCATACGCCACCGCCGGATGATATTCACCGTTCGCGTCGAGCTTATTTTCTATTTCTTTTTTGATCGCATTCTCGTTTCCGTTTTCGCTTCTGTTATAATAAACCGCGTCTCCACCGACAAATTCCCGCGCCCAGTTGAACACCATCGCCCGCACTTCGGGACTGACCGCCATCAGCGCGCCCAGCGCGAGCAGCGCCGCCAGAATCACACACGCCGCGCTTTGTAAAATTTTCTTCCAGACCGGACGCGTTTTCCGTCTCATCCATCCCATTGGATTTGACAGTATCCGGACGCGTTCGCGCGCGTAACGCCGGGAAACATGAAAAGCAATCTCATCCGCGTTTTCTATCTCTTCCCGGAAATCCGCCATATTCGCCGCGATCAACGCGCGGCGCAAAAGCGCGTCAAAATCCCGCTTCCCGGCGTCAGGCATATTCAAATCCCTCCTGTTCCAGCCGCTTCCGGAGCATGGATTTCCCGCGCTGGATACGGGTTGAAACCGTGGATTCATTTAATCCAAGCCGCCGCGCGATTTCACGGTTGCTCCGTTCCTCCACGAATTTTAATTCTAAAATTCTCCGGTATCCCTCCGGCATTTGCCGTATTAAATCAATTAAATATTCAAATCCGGGCAATATTTTATCATCCCTGTTCATCAAACGAAATGACAGGCGAAAATATCTCATGAGAAACGCGATTTGTCAAATTTTCATGCGCGGGCCGTGAGAATCAGAGCCACGTCCAAAGCGAAAAGCGCGGACAGATTTTCAAAGCCTGAGCGGTCGCGGGATTGATATAATATCAAATTTTTCTTGATACGGACGCCCGTTTTTGATATAATTTAAAACACCGTCGCAAAGGAGGTTTTTTTATTGATGGTCTTAAAATCAACCCTTGGATTCAGGATGACGCGGCGCCTTGTATCGCTCTTTGTCCTGATCTGTCTTTGTCTCCCCGGCTGTTCCCACAGCGGGAATATTGACATTGACGCACGAAACGACGGATACAGCGCGGTATCCGGGGACAGCCGGAGCGAAATGGCCCCGACAGTTCAGCCGGGGGATCCGGATGATTCCGGGGATACGCGGGAATCCGATCCGGCGCGGACAGCGGAAAGCGCGGCGGAGGAAAACGCCGGGTCGCTTTCCTCCGCGGATGATATTGATCTTCACGCCGTCGATGAAACCGGGCGAAATTATATATTTTTATATAATCATGAGGAATTTTCGGCGCGCTACACAGAGGATAATTGGAAAATCGTCGATTCTTATAAAATTACCAATACGGATGACATGATGATAATTTGTCAGGCGCTGCTGGATTTGCGCCCCGTTCACGGACGGGATATGAAATCTATCCGGACAGCGGAGGATATGACATTTGAATGGTTACAGCATAATCTCGCGTATGAATTTCTCCCGGAAGATAGTCCATGGAGAGAAAACGCAAAGGATGTTGATTTAAATCCGGCTGATCAGGGCAGGACATTTCAGGAAATCTACGAGGACAGAACCGGCAAAGAATTTCGTCTTGAAGATATTCTCGGATAGTTTTTTATCTGATTTTTACGCGTCGCCATAACGAATAAACGGAGCGGCCCTCGCGAATATGAGGACCGCTCCCGCGTTGTTATATATAAAATTATAAAATTTATATATAAAAATCAAATAAGCGTTCGCCAATCTCAGGCGGCGCCGACCGGTTCGGCGGCGGGTTCTTCCGGTTCCGGCAGCTGTACCGGCTCTTCTTCCGGAACGATTTCAGCCGCCAATGTCTGATAAGCCTGCAAGCCGGTCCCGGCGGGAATCAACTTGCCGATGATAACGTTTTCTTTCAGACCCGTCAAATGATCGGACTTGCCTTTGATCGCGGCTTCGGTCAAAACTTTCGTGGTCTCTTGGAAACTTGCCGCCGACAGGAAAGAATCCGTCGCCAAAGACGCTTTTGTAATGCCCATGAGCAACTGCGTGCCGGAGGCGCGGCGCAGAGGTTCGCCGGTCTCGTTGGGTTCGCCGTTGAGATTGAATCCCTCGGCGTTGAGACGGTCAATTTCGTCATTCGCGGCGTCCAATTCCAACACGTCAACCATGGAGCCGTCCAGCAGTTTCGTGTCCCCGGCGTCCTCCAATCTGACTTTGCGCATCATCTGGCGGACAATGACTTCAATATGCTTGTCGTTAATATCCACGCCCTGCTGACGATAGACGCGCAAAACTTCCTGAATTAAATAATTATATACGGCGTCCGCGCCCCGGATACGAAGCACGTCATGGGGATTCAGCGCGCCATAGGTCAACTGCGCGCCTTTTTCGATATGATCGCCGTCTTTGATTAAAATGCCCGTATGGGGGACGCCGTAAGTCCGGGTCTCCCCGTCTTTTTCATTCGTGACGATGATATTTAACAAACTTCCGCGCTGAGCTTCCTCAAATCTGACCGTGCCGGAAATCTCGGACAGCGTCGCCATACGTTTGGGCTTGCGGGCCTCGAACAACTCTTCCACGCGGGGGAGGCCCTGCGTAATATCGCCTCCGGCAAGTCCGCCGGTGTGGAAAGTACGCATGGTCAACTGCGTGCCGGGTTCGCCGATGGACTGCGCGGCGATGATGCCGACGGCCTCGCCGGAGCCGACAGGCTGTTGCGTGGCGAGGTTCATGCCGTAACAGCGGGCGCATACGCCGCTTTTGGCGCGGCAGGTCAGGACCGTGCGGATCATGACGACCGGACGACTGTCCGGAACGGACGGATCAAACGCGCATATATCGCCGTTGTCCGGATTGTTTTGAATCCATTTTCGCGTCTCTAAAAGTTTCGTTTCGGCGTCGCCGAGCATGATTTGATTAGAAATTAAAATCTCTCCGGTATCCGGGTCCGCAATATCGCCGACGAGAAAACGCCCCCGGAGCCGATCTTCTAATTTTTCAATTACCTGTCCGCCTTCGCTGATTTCGCTGACCCGGATGCCGTGGCTGACGCGGCAATCCTCTTCCCGGATAATCACTTCCTGCGAGACATCGACCATGCGGCGGGTCAAATATCCCGAGTCGGCGGTTCTCAGCGCCGTATCGGCGAGGCCCTTGCGCGCGCCGCGGCTGGAAATAAAATATTCCAGCGCCGTCAGGCCCTCCCGGTAATTGGCCTTGATCGGGATTTCAATCGTCCGTCCGGCGGTATTGGCGATTAAGCCGCGCATTCCGGCCAACTGCCGGATCTGCTTCATCGAACCGCGCGCGCCGGAATCGGCCATCATGAAAATCGGATTAAATCTATCCAGATTATCTTGCAGCGCCGCCGATACTTTATCCGTCGTATCTTCCCAAATATCCACGACCTGTTTATATCTCTCATGATCCGTCATAAAGCCCATGCGGTATTGATTTTCAATTTCCACAACGCGCTGTTCCGTCGCGCTGACCATTTGATATTTGCTCTTCGGGATCGACATATCCCAGATTGACACTGTAATGGCCGCTTTCGTGGAATATTTATATCCCGTGCTTTTGACGGCGTCCAGAACCTCGGCGGCCATGGTAAATCCATGTTTATTAATTACCCGATCCACGATCTGGCCCAGTTCTTTTTTGCCGCAGGTCCATGTGATTTCATAATCACAGACGCGCTCAGGGTTTGATCTATCCACGAATCCCAGATCCTGCGGTATATTATGATTAAATATAATTCTTCCCGGCGTGATTTCCGCCAGACGCGTATATTCCTGACCGTCGGCCTCACAGACCGCCGTCCGGCGGACCATAATCGGGCAGTGCGGGCCGATTACGCCCTCCTGATAGGCCATCAGCGCCTCATCCTCGCTCGCGTAGACATGGGGCGTGCGATACACGGCGGGATGAAATTTTTTGACGCCAAGCGCTTTGGCTTTTAAAAATTTTCCGCGTTCGCGGGTATCCAGCGCGGACAAATCGCCGGAAGCCATCGCGGCGTTCATGCGTTCAATGGCCTGATTAGCGGTTTTGAAATCCTCTACCGGAAGCAGTTCGCCCTCCGGCAGATCCGTATGACCGGCGTCCACGCACCAGAATTTCTCGTCTTTGTCCATGCGGTCCATGGTAAGATAATAAGACCCCAAGACCATATCCTGCGTCGGCACCGTGACCGGCCCGCCGTCCTGCGGACGCAATAAATTATTCGCCGACAGCATTAAAATTCTCGCTTCCGCCTGCGCCTCCGCGCTTAACGGCACATGAATCGCCATCTGATCGCCGTCGAAATCGGCGTTGAACGCCGTGCAGTTCAACGGATGCAATTTCAGCGCGCGGCCATCAACCAGCACCGGCTCAAACGCCTGAATGCCCAGCCGGTGCAGCGTCGGCGCGCGGTTTAACATCACGGGATGATCTTTGATGATAATATCCAGCGCGTCCCAGACTTCCGTGACGCCCTTGTCAACCATTTTTTTGGCGGATTTAATATTATTCGCCGTGCCGTCCTCAACCAGTTTTTTCATGATAAAAGGCCGGAACAATTCAACAGCCATTTCCTTCGGCACGCCGCATTGATAGATTTTCAATTCCGGGCCGACTACAATGACGGAACGAC
>CAJOQY010000152.1 GCA_905236835.1 uncultured Oscillibacter sp.
CCCGCCGGGCGATTGAAAACGCGGATTTGATTCTTGTGACAGTCGATCAAAGCGCGGATTTCAGTCAGGATGATTTTGAAGCAATCGAATTGGCGGCGAAATCCGGAAAACCGTGGATTTTGATAAAAAATAAAATAGATATAAAAAATATAAAAATCTTGGCGGACGGAAAGAGGGAATCCGATTTTGATGATTTGATCGGCGGCAAGGCGCGAAATGTAATAAATTTATCGGCGAAAACGGGGGAGGGACTGGAAGATCTGGAAACAGCGATAGAAAAATTATTTCCGGCGGACAAGACGGATCGTCCCGGAACTTTTTTGACGGACGCCCGCCAAGAGGACGCCGCCCGCCGCGCCGCTGACGCTTTAACGCGCGCCAATGACGCGCTGGAAGCCGGTTTGACGCCGGACACGGCGTTGACGGATATAGAATACGCGCTGGACGCGCTCGGCGAACTGACCGGAAAAACCGCCAAAGAAGAGATTGTCTCCCGGATTTTCGCGCGGTTCTGCGTGGGGAAATAATCCGGAATCAAAGGTTTTTCTTGCACTCTTTCCGTCAGCGGTGTATAATAAAAATATCGCGCGAAAGGAAAGAGGGGCGTATTTATGGAAATAACGGAACAGTATGAAAATAATATTAATAATAATATAATAAATAATAATATAAATAATATTAATATTAATATCACAATTCCGGCGCTGCTGGATTTGACGCGCACATTGGCCGCCCGGTATCTGGAGAAATTTCAGTACCCATGGGAGGCTCTGGCGGGACTGAAAGCGTTTATTTTGTCGCTGGGTCCGGAACTGGGTGAGGATTATCAGGAGATCAGCCCTTCGGTTTGGGCGCATCGGACAGCGAAAATCGCGCCGACGGCGTTTTTGGGCGCGCCTTGTATTATCGGCCCGGAAACGGAAGTCCGGCACTGCGCCTTTGTCCGGGGATCCGCGCTGGTCGGTCAGAACTGCGTGATCGGAAATTCCGTGGAATTGAAAAACGTGATTTTATTTGACCGCGTACAGACGCCGCATTATAATTACGTCGGCGACAGCATTCTTGGCTATCGTTCCCACATGGGCGCGGGCAGTATCACAAGCAATGTCAAAAGCGACAAAACGCTTGTGGAAGTCAAAGCCGCGCCGGGATTGAATATCAATATCGCGCGTATTCCCACGGGGCTGAAAAAATTCGGCGCGATTCTGGGCGATTATGTGGAAGTCGGCTGTAATTCGGTATTAAATCCGGGCAGCGTAATCGGGCGTCACAGCAATATTTATCCGGTGAACTGCGTGCGGGGCGTGATTCCGGAAAATTCCATCGTCAAAACCGGAGGCGTCATAGTACCCAAACGGGACGCGTAATATATACGCGGGAATACGCGCGGGGACGGAAATTTTTTTGATGAAACAGGACAGGAGCGTTTTGAATTATGGGCAAGTATTTTGGAACGGACGGTTTTCGCGGAGAGGCGAATGTCGGCTTGACGGCGGATCACGCGTATCAGATCGGCCGGTTTCTCGGCTGGTACTGCGGGGAGGAGAAAAAAAGAGCGGGAAAGACGGAAGCGGCTAAAATCGTGATTGGCAAAGACACCCGGCGTTCGTCTTATATGTATGAATCGGCCCTGACCGCGGGTCTGACCGCCTCGGGCGCCGACGCGTATCTGCTCCATGTGACGACAACGCCGTCCGTATCTTATATTGCCCGTGTGGATGATTTCGACTGCGGCATTATGATTTCCGCGTCACATAATCCGTATTATGACAACGGGATCAAATTATTAAACAACCGCGGGGAAAAAATGGATGAAAGCATGATTTCTCTTGTGGAATCATGGCTGGACGGGTCTGTCCGCGCGTTCGGACAGGATTGGGAACAGCTTCCGTTCGCCAGACGGGAAAAAATCGGCAGTACGATTGATTATGTCAGCGGCAGAAACCGTTATATCGGCTATTTAATTTCTCTGGGCGTGTATTCGTTCAAGGGCAAGACCGTCGCGCTGGACTGCGCCAACGGCGCGGCATGGGAGGAAGCCCGCGCGGTGTTTGAGGCGCTGGGCGCGAAAGTATTGTTACTCAACGCCAGTCCGGACGGATTGAATATTAATTTAAACGCCGGGTCCACCCATATGGACGGGCTGCGCCGTTTCGTGACGGAAAATCATTGTGACGTAGGCTTCGCCTATGACGGCGACGCGGACAGATGCTTATGCGTGGACGAACGCGGGGAGATTATCACGGGGGATCATATATTATATATTTACGGGAAATATATGAAAGAACGCGGGAAACTGCTGGTCAATACCGTCGTGACAACCGTGATGAGCAATTTCGGATTATATAAAGCCTTCGACGAGGCCGGAATCGGTTACGCCAAGACGGATGTCGGCGACAAATATGTATACGAATATATGCAGAAAAACGGCTGTCGTCTGGGCGGAGAACAGTCCGGGCATATTATTTTCAGCAAATACGCCACCACCGGGGACGGAATTTTGACTTCTCTTAAAATGATGGAGGTCTTGTGCGCGAAAAATCTGCCCATGAGCCGCTTACGCGAGGGATTGACGATTTACCCGCAATTGCTTGTAAATATCCGAGTGAAAGACAAAAAAGCGGCGCAGGCGGACCCGGCTGTCCGGGAAAGCGTATCAAAAGCGGAAAACGCGCTGGGCGATTCCGGACGCGTACTGGTGCGGGAATCCGGCACGGAGCCTTTAATTCGCGTGATGGTGGAAGCCGAGAGCGGCGATTTATGCTGGCAATACGCGCAAAGCATCGCGTCCGTGATCCGCGAACGCGGCTACGCGCTGGAAAATTAATAATCCAAAATATATAAAAATCAAGATTCACAAGAGACAGAGAGGTGAACATCTTGGAGGCGTTTCTGGACACGCAATGCGGAAAACTGCTGGCGACGGCGGCGTTTTCCATGCTGCCCGTTGTGGAACTTCGGGGCGGCATTCCGTTTGGCGTACTGCTGGGACTGCATCCCATGGCCGCGTTTTTCGCCAGTTTCATCGGCAATATGATTCCGCTTCCGTTTATTATTATCTACATCCGACGGCTGTTTCAGTGGACCCGCCGCCGGTTTCCCCGGCTGGAAGCTCTTGTGGATCGTCTGGAACGGAAAGCGCATTTAAAAGGCCAAACCGTGTTGAAATATCAAAATCTGGGACTGTATTTATTTGTCGCCGTCCCGTTGCCCGGAACGGGCGGCTGGACAGGCGCGTTAATCGCCGCTTTTCTGGATATTCGCCTGAGAAACGCGATCCCGTCCATTTTGCTGGGCCTGCTCACAGCCGGATTGATCGTCCTGTTTTTAACCGTATTCGCCGGCGCGACGCTGTCCGCCGCGATGTGATTCCGATCGTTCTCATGATTCATGTTAAATATTATATAAATATTATATAAATATTTTATATAATTTATAATATAATTATATGATTATAATCATCATCAGGAGGAATTTTTTATCATGAAAGGCATTCTATTAGCCGCCGGAAAAGGCACCAGAATGTATCCCATGACAAAACCCGTATGCAAGCCGTTATTACCCGTATATGACAAACCGCTGATCTATTATCCGCTGGCGATTCTAATGCAGGCGGGCATTTCGGATATACTGGTCATCGTCCCGCCGGGGGAAGAAGCGGCTTTTTCCGCGCTTCTGGGAAACGGCAGTCAATACGGATTAAATATTTATTACGCCGTACAGCCGAAAGCGCGCGGAATCGCCGACGCTTTGCGCATTGGCGAGAGCTTCGCGGGCGGCGACAAAGTCTGTCTTGTGCTGGGGGATAATATTTTCCACGCTTTGACGCTGGAACGGACATTGAAAAAGGCCGCCCAACTGGAATCCGGCGCGACGGTATTCGGCTATTGGGTGGAAGACCCCCGGCCTTTCGGCGTGGTGGAATTCGACGAAAACGGCAAGGCGATTTCCATTGAGGAAAAGCCGGAGTATCCCAAGAGCAATTATATCATTCCGGGGCTTTATTTTTATGACCAACAGGCGATGGAAATCGCGCGGCGTTTAAAGCCGTCCGCGCGCGGGGAACTGGAAATCACGGATGTCAATCTTGAATATCTGCGGCGCGGGGAACTGCGCGTGATTCCGCTGGAAAAAGGCTTTACATGGCTGGACGCCGGAAACGCGGACAGTTTGCTGCAATCCGCGCGGACAATCAAAGATATTCAAAACCGGACAGGCCGTTATGTGGGCTGTCTGGAAGAACTGGGCCTCGCCGAAGGATGGCTGACCCGCGAACACGTCCACGAAATCGGCGTGGAACTGGGCATGACGCCATATGGGAAATATCTGCAAAATTTATAATTTTATAAATTTTATAAACTCTATTAAAATCCATGAAACCGCTGGATATTAATATAATAAA
>CAJOQY010000153.1 GCA_905236835.1 uncultured Oscillibacter sp.
AGCGATGACGCTGGTCAATATCGGCTTTGGGAATCTGGTTTCGCTGGAGCGGGCGGTGGGGATTATCAGTCCGGACAGCGCGCCGGTGAAACGCGTGATACAGGAGAGCCGGGAGCGCGGAATGTTAATCGACGCGACATACGGGCGGAAAACGGCGTCCGTATGGATCATGGACAGCGGCCATGTGATATTATCCGCCATGCCGCCGGAACATTTCACGGACGCGGGAAACACGGCGTCTCCCGCGCCGGACGCGGGAGAAAAAACCGGAAGGGGCCGGGTATAATATGAAAGAGATCGCAAAAGGGAAATTATTGATTATTTCCGGACCGTCTGGCGTCGGAAAAAGTACGATATTGAAAGAAATATTCGCGCGGCGGAAAAATTTATATTTTTCCGTCTCGGCCACGACGCGTCCGCCCAGAGAGGGCGAAACGGACGGCGTGCATTATCATTTTTTGAGCGTGGAAAAATTTCAGGAATGGATCGCCGATCATAATTTTTTGGAATACGCGGAATATGTCGGGGATTTTTACGGGACGCCGAAAAAATACGCGTATGAGGCGATGGACGCGGGCCGGGACGTGATTTTAGATATAGAGATTCAGGGCGCGGAACAGGTGAAAAAAAGCTGTCCGGAAGCGGTCAGCGTGTTTATCGCGCCGCCGGACTGGAACGAACTGAAACGCCGCTTGTCCGAACGCGGGACGGACAGTCCGGAGAAAATACAAAAGAGATTACTGCGGGCGAAAGTGGAATTTCAGTCCGCCGGGATGTATGATTATTTATTAATCAACGATGATTTAAAAGAATCGGTCAAGAAATTGGACGCGATTATTACGGCGGAACACTGCCGGACAAAAGAATTATTAAAATATGATTTAATAAGGGAGATGGATGAATTATGATGCTGTATCCGTCCATGAGCGAGTTAAGCGTTCATATTCCAAATCGCTATATGCTGGTGAATGTCGTGGCGCGGCGGGCGCGTCAGATCGCGTCGGCGTATGAAAACGCGCATATGGTTTTGGACGAG
Source organism: uncultured Oscillibacter sp. (assembly GCA_905236835.1). Classification (GTDB taxonomy): domain Bacteria; phylum Bacillota; class Clostridia; order Oscillospirales; family Oscillospiraceae; genus Oscillibacter. The sequence goes on from CAJOQY010000153.1 coordinate 1,037, forward strand.
AAGCCGGTGACGCTGGCGATTGACGAAGTCAAACGGGGCGATCTGGATTCCGAAGCGGCGTTAAAATATGCCGGATGAGTATATTCCCGCGGACGCGGGAAAGGCGATAGAACCGGCGAACGCGGACGGCGCGCGAAAAACGGCGAAGGCGGAAAACGCGCGAAAGCCGGGGGACGCGGACGGCGCGGCGGAAATTGTGGGAATCGCGAAAACAGCCGTCAGCGCGGCGGTATATTCGATTGATAAGGCGTATGATTATTTAATCCCGGAAGTCTGGAAAGATCAAATTCGGCCCGGAATGCGCGTCATGATTCCGTTTGGCCGCGGCAACCGCGCGTGCGAGGGCATGATACTCGCCGTTGGAACCGGGAAAAAATATCAGGGTTTGAAAGCGGTTTCGGGCATTCTGGATCCGGAGCCGATACTGGACGGCGAAAATATAAAATTAGCGTTATGGATGGCGCGCCGGTATTTCTGCACGGTCTATGACGCGCTTCGGGTAATGCTTCCGGCGGGCCTGTGGTATCAGGCGCGCGAAATCTGGTGTCTGACGGAAAAGGCGGAGATTCCGGATGAAAATCAAGACGGCGGGATGGATAAAAGAGAACGGGAGATATTAAATTATATCCGGGAACGGAATCGCCGCCGCGCGGAATGGGAGAAATTAAAAGTTTTATTCGGGGAGATCAGGCCGGTTCTGCGCGGACTGGAACAAAAAGGATATTTAAAGCGCGAGACGGAATCGCGCCGCAAAGGCGGGGACAGATTTCGTAAAATAATCGAACTGGCGCTCCCGGCGGAGGACGCTCTGGCGCTGGCGGACATGAAACGCCGCCGCTCCCCGGTCAGGCTGGAAGCGATCAGATTTTTATACGCGTCCGGGGGGCGGGCGTCGTGGCAGGACGTGAAATATTACACCGGCGCGGACAGCGTCATATTGCGCAAAATGGAAAAAGAGGGCTTGATCGCGATCACGGACGAGGAGGACAGGGTTGATCCGGATGACCGGGGCAGTCAAGAGGCGCCGGAGATTGTATTGAATTCCGAACAGCGGGCGGCGTATGATTATATCTGTAATTTATTAAATCAAGATCAGGCGTCGGCGGTTTTACTGCGCGGCGTGACCGGAAGCGGAAAAACGCTGATATATTTAAAATTGGTTCAAAAAGTATTGGAATCCGGCGAAAACGCGATGATTTTAGTGCCGGAGATTATTTTAACCCCGCGCATGATCCGGGAATTCCGGGCGTATTTCGGCGCGGACGTGGTATTATTGCACAGTTCTTTGAGAGTATCCGAGCGATACGCGCAATGGAAAAAAGTCCGGACGGGACAGGCGCGCGTGGTATTGGGTACGCGTTCGGCGATTTTCGCGCCGTTACGCAATCTGGGTCTGATCGTGCTGGACGAGGAGCAGGAGGACAGTTATCAGTCGGAACAGCCGCCGCGCTATCACGCCCGCGAAATCGCCAAATATTTATGCGCGCGGGAACGGGCGGTTCTGGTTCTTGGATCGGCTACGCCGTCGATTGAGACGGCATGGCAGGCGGAACAGGGGATTTTAAAAAAAATCGCGATTTATCAGAGATATAACGGGCGGGAGTTGCCAAAAGTAATTATATCGGATTTGAGAAAAGAACTTCGATCCGGAAATTCCGGGTTGATCGGCGCGGATTTGAGACGGGAACTGGAAGAGAATATAAAACGCGGCGAGCAGAGTATTTTATTATTAAACCGCCGGGGCAGCAATAAAATGTTTTTATGCGGCGAGTGCGGATATACGCCGGAATGTCCGCGCTGCAGCGTGCCGTTGACGTATCACGAGGCCAACCGGCGCATGATGTGCCATTACTGCGGATATTCGCGCTGGGAAATCGAATCCTGCCCGGAATGCGGCGGCAAAATGAAGCGCGTGGGGACGGGTACGCAAAAAATAGAGGCGGAATTGCGGAATCTTTTCCCGGAAGCGGGCATATTGCGCATGGATTCCGACAGCGCGACGGGGCGGCATGAGGAATTATTAAAAAAATTCGAGACGGAAAAAATCGCGATTTTATTGGGGACGCAGATGGTCGCCAAAGGTCTGGATTATGAAAACGTCACGCTGGCGGGCGTTTTACTGGCGGATCAGCTTTTATATCTGGATCATTATAAGGCGGCGGAGCGGACGTTTAATTTATTGACGCAGGTCACGGGCCGCGCCGGACGCGGCGGCAAAACGGGCCGCGCCGTGATTCAGACATACGCGCCGGAAAATGACGTGATTCAAAGCGCGGCGGCGCAGGATTATGATCAATTCTATCAAAATGAAATCCGTATGCGGGAATTGAGACGCTATCCCCCGTTCGCGGATTTGTTCAGTTTTATGATTTCAGGACTGGAAGAGGAACGGGTACGGCGCGCGGCGGTCGGTATCCGGGATATTTTATTTCAGGAACGCAAAAAGCCGGGTTTGTTTTCGTTACAGCCGGAAATTCTGGGTCCGGCCCCGGCGTTGATTTTAAAAATCAATCATCGCTTTCGATATAGAGTATTACTCATCGCGAAAAACGAAAAGCCCGCGCGGGATTTGTCAAGCTGGATTTTGAGAAATTTCGCGCGGGACAAAGCGAACAAAGGTCTGAATTTATCCGTCTTTTGCGACGGTCCGGAATAAAATAATATAAAATATAAATCCGGAACGGAAAAAATCAGAAAGGAGAAGTCATAAAATTTATGGCGTTGCGAAAAATTGTGGTACAGGGCGACGAGTGCCTGACGAAAGTATGCCGCCCGGTGACGGCGTTCAACCGGCGTTTATATGATTTACTGGATGATATGAAAGATACTTTGAAAGACGCCGGGGGAGCGGGTCTGGCCGCGCCGCAGGTCGGGATTTTGCGCCGGGTCTGCGTCGTCATGGACGAACCGACGGGAGAATATTATGAATTAATCAATCCGGAAATTATCAAACAGGACGGAAAGCAGTCCGGGCTGGAAGGCTGTTTAAGCGTGCCGGGGAAGTGGGGGATTGTCGAGCGTCCATGGCGCGTGACTGCCCGGGCGCAGGATCGGAACGGCGAATGGTTTGAACTGGAAGGCGAGGAATTATTGGCCCGGACGCTGTGTCATGAAATCGAACATCTTGACGGGCATTTGTACACGGAGCGTATCGATCATTTTTTGTCGGACGAGGAACTGGAAAAATATCTGGAACACGAAAACGAACGGATTGAATAATATAATTAAAATATTAAATATTAAAATATAAATATAATATAATAATATAAAATCGGACGGGGGATTCTGTTTGAGGATTTTATTCATGGGGACGCCGGATTTCGCGGCGGTCTGTCTGAAAAGTTTAATCAAAGGCGAATATGAGATTCTCGGCGTACTGGCGCAGCCGGACCGGCCCAAAAACCGGGGACATAAAATCGTTTATTCCCCGGTGAAATCTCTCGCGCTGGAAAATCATTTGAATATCTATCAGCCGGACAGTTTAAAAGGCGATGAGATTTATGATCAAATGAAATCGCTCGCTCCGGATTTGATCGCGGTCGCGGCGTATGGAAAGATATTGCCGGAGAGAATATTAAATATCCCGAAATACGGGTCGATTAACGTCCACGCGTCGCTGTTGCCGAAATACCGGGGCGCGGCGCCGATTCAACGCGCGATTATGGCCGGGGAAACTGAAACCGGAATCAGAATTCAATATATGGCGAAAGAACTGGACGCCGGGGATATTATTTTAGAAAAAAAATTAGAAATCGGCATGAACGAAAACGCGGACGAACTGACAAAGCGTCTGGCGGCTCTGGGCGCGGAAGCGCTGCCGGAAGCGATAGAAATGATCGCGTCCGGGACGGCGTTCCGGACGCCGCAGGATCACGCGCGCGCGACCTACGCGCCGATGTTGTCCCGCGCCGATTCGCCGATTGACTGGACGCGTCCGGCGCGCGCGATTGCCTGTCAGGTACGCGGTTTGATTCCGTGGCCGTGCGCGGAAATGACGCTGCCTGTCGCCGGACCGGTGAAAATCTGGTCATGCGAGGCGGAAGAGCAAAAAATAAATCATCCGGATATGACGCCCGGGAAAATATTATCAGCGGGCAAAAACGGATTGGAAGTCGCCTGTGGGGACGGCGGCGTTTTGCGCGTTATGGAAATACAAGCCAAAGGCGGAAAAAGAATGCCGTTCGCCGACTGGTATCGCGGACACCCGTTCGAGATATATAATATAATAATATAATATAAATAAATATAAATATTAAAATAAATATTTAAAATCAGGGGGTGTGAAATATGCCGTATTATGCTTATGGAAACGCTTACTCCGGCGATATGATTTATTTTATATTATTAATCCCGGTGATGATTTTATCATTATGGGCGCAGTTTCAGGTCAGCGGGAATTTCAGAAAATACAGTCAGGTCCGTTGTACGCGCGGACTGACGGGCGCGCGGGCGGCGGAAGCGGTATTGCGGGCGCACGGCGTGTTTGATGTCGGCATTCGGCGCTGCGCCGGGAATCTGACGGATCATTATGATCCGCGTGATAATTGTATTTATTTATCCGATCCCGTATATGATATGGCGACGATCGCGGCGGTGGGGGTGGCCTGTCACGAGGCCGGACACGCGGTGCAGTACGCGGAGGATTATTTTCCCATCCGGGTTCGGAGCGCGGTCATTCCGGCGACGCAATTCGGGTCTAAATTCTCATTTATCGCGCTGTTTTTGGGTTTGATGTTCAACAGCCAGTCGTTGTTATTGGCGGGTATTGTATTATTCAGCCTGACGACGTTTTTCCAGCTTGTGACGCTTCCGGTGGAGTTCAACGCGTCGGCGCGGGCGATCCGGACGATTGAGGGCGAGGGATTATTAAACGGCGACGAAATCACGGGCGCGAAAAAAGTGCTTCGCGCGGCGGCTTTGACCTATGTGGCGGCCTTATTGATGTCGGCATTGCAGTTAATGCGTTATGTGTTGATTTTCATGAGCCGGAACGATCGGAGAAGAGATTGAATAATAATAATAATAATATCAAACAAAACGGACAGCCGCGCGGAAACCCGTTAAAATCAACGCGGAAAACGCGCGGCAATCCGGCGAATATCAAGCCGCGTCCGGCGTTCGGCAATCCGGCGAATATGAAACCCCGTCCGGCGTCCGGCAATCCGGAACAGTCAAAAAAATCCGCGCGGGAAATCGCGTTGAAAATCCTGCTGGACTGCCACGGGAAAGGCGCGTGGTCAGACGCGGCTTTACGCGCGGAGCTGGCGAAACATGATTTATCCGGCGCGGACGCGGCCTTATGCGTCCGGATTGTCTACGGCGTTCTGCAAAGTCAATTTTTATTGGATTATGATTTAAAAAATTTCTGTACGCGTGATTTTCACAAGCTGGATTTGACGGTATTGGATATTCTCAGGATTGGCGCGTATCAGATTTTATTTCTGGACCGCGTGCCGGACCGGGCGGCGGTGAATGAATCCGTCAATTTAGCGAAAAAACACGGGTATTCATCGGCGTCCGGGCTGGTCAACGCGGTGTTGCGCAAACTGTCCGCCAATCGGGATGATTTGCCGGATTTGCCCAAAGATGATATAAAATCCCTGTCGATTGAATACAGCTGCCCGGAATGGATGGTCGCGCGGTTTATCAAATCGCTTGGAACGGACGAAACGCGGGAATTTTTGAAATCCTGCGATGTCATTCCGCCGGTATGTATCCAGACGAATTGGATCAAGACAAACAGTGAGAATCTACAAGCGGAACTGCGGGCGGCGGGCATGGATATAACATCCCATTCATGGCTCGCCGGATGTCTGGAAGCGCGCGGAACGGGAAATATTACGCAATCAAAAGCGTTTCGCGACGGAAAATTTTTCGTACAGGACCCGGCGGCGCGTCTCGTGACGGCGCTTGGCGGCGTACAACCCGGTATGCGTATCTTAGACATATGCGCGGCCCCCGGCGGGAAATCGTTCAGCGCGGCGATTGACGCGCGCAATCAGGGCGAAATTATATCCTGTGATATTGACAGGAGAAAATTAAAATTCATTCAAGACGGCGCGTCCCGGATGGGTTTGAATATGATCAAAACGGCGCGCGCCGACGGACGCGAATTTCATCCCGAATGGGAAAAGCGTTTTGATCTGGTCATCGCGGACGTTCCCTGCTCCGGATTTGGCATCCTGCGCAAAAAGCCGGATATAAGATATAAATATCACGGCATGGATGATTTATCCGGCCTGTTCGCGCTCCAACGGGAGATTTTAAACAACGCGGCGTCATACGTCAAACCGGGCGGGAAATTAATCTATTCAACCTGCAGTATCCTGCCTGAGGAAAACGAACGCATCACGGACGCGTTTTTAAAACGCCGACCGGAATTTATCCCCCGCGATTTCGCCGCGTCGTATCCGGGAATTATCAATCATCATCCCGGACAAGTCACGCTTTGGCCGCACCGTCACGGCACGGACGGATTTTACATCCGCGTCATGAAAAAAATACCCGAAGCGTAAAAATATCAATATCATTCGATTAGAACCCCCCTTCTCCTGAAAAGGAAAGGGGGGGAACGCGTTTCGCGGCGTTTCTTCCCCTTTGCGCCGTTCATCCTAAAATAACAAATGTTACAATTTTTATACAAAACGGGAAAATCTATTGCGTCCGCTATTGAACATGATATATAATATACGAATCAAGGGTTGAACCTCACCCCCTGTCCCCCTCTCCTAAAAAGGAGAGGGGGAACCTGAGGGAAAAAATTCCGTCCAAAACAAGGGCTTCAGGATCGTTCAAAGAGAAATTTTTACCCGTTGCGTTCCCCTTCCCCTTCTAAGGGGAAGGGGACAGGGGATGAGGTTCTATTTTTACGCTTTTCAACTCTTGATTGGCATATATAATATTCTCCAACATCATCCGCGACGGCGGATAATAAAATCAAAAGGGGACATCGAAATGCTAAAAAAGAGAATCTTGACGGCGTTGATGGCGTTTTTCATGACGCTGACGCTCTTCCCCGCCGCCGCGCTGGACGCGATTCCCGGCGCGGATATAAACGCGGCGGCGGAAACCGCGATCTCGCGCGAAACGCCGGAGCCGTTTGAAGCGACGGCGGAGCCGATCCCGGAGCCGCCGACGCCGGACGAAGCGACAGCGGACAGCGCGGTTTTACAGGCGACCGTCATTGACAGCGGCGAATGCGGCGCGGACGGCGATAATCTGACATGGACGCTCGACAGCGACGGCGTATTGACCATAAGCGGCACGGGAAAAATGAAAGATTACTATAACACTCCTTGGTATTCTCAACGATCCGACATCAAAACAGTTGTGATAACAGATGACGTCACTTCCATTGGCGGGAGCGCGTTTTACGGTTGCACCGGTCTGACAAACGTGACAATCCCCGACAGCGTCACTTCCATTGGCTATCAGGCGTTTTACCGTTGCACCGGTTTGAAAGACGTATACTACGCCGGAAGCCAATCCCAATGGACCGCGATAGAAATTGACAGTGACAATACGCCGCTCACTGACGCGGAGATTCATTACAACAGCGCCGCCCCCACGCCCACGCCGACGGATATTCCGGCTTCGCCGCATTCCCGGCTGACGGCGAATGTCGCGCTGATTAACGCGTCAGGCGATTCCCTCACGGCGGAAAATTTGAAAAACAGCGCGGAAGTCCGTCCAAAAATCACGGCGACGCGAAAAGACGTGGATTTGTCAACCGTCCATGTATTTTTGGCGCTTTATGATCCCTCCGGCTGTATGATTGATCTGATTGCGTGGGAAATTGATTTGAACGCGTCGGCTTCCTCGGTTGAATCTCAAAGCATACCGGCGGGTCTGGATGTCTCCTCCGCGAAACTCATGATTTTAGATGATTTGTTCAAGCCGCTTATGGCCGCGCCGGAATTATAAGCCGCTTTTTAGCCCAATGTCATTCACTGAATTGAATCCCCCCGGCGCTATCGCGCCACCCCCCTTTGACAAGGGGGGCAATACAAGGGGAAACGTAATCCCGGAAAAAG
>CAJOQY010000154.1 GCA_905236835.1 uncultured Oscillibacter sp.
AATTCTTCCAGTATTTCATCTCTTATAATCGGGTCCAGTCCCGCCGTGGCTTCGTCCAAGACCAATAATTTCGCGTGATGGCTCATTGCCGTCGCAATCGCCAGTTTCATCCGCATTCCCTTTGAATATGTCTTGAATTGCTTTTTCTCCGGCAGGTCAAATTTTTTGATATACGCCTGATAAATATGATCATCCCAGTTCCGATACGTCCCGCGCATGACGGCGCCAACCTGTATCGCGTTCATTACCTCCGGAAAATACGCCTCATCCATGACAACGCCGATTTGTTCTTTCGCTTCCCGGAACGCCGGGGACCACGGGTCTATGCCCAATACCCGCGCCGTGCCGCCGTCAGGACGCGCCGCGCCCATTAATAATTTGATCGTCGTCGATTTTCCCGCGCCGTTTTCGCCCACCAGTCCGCATATAGACCCTTCCGGAATTTCCAAATTTAAATCACGCAGCGTAAAATCCTGAAACGATTTTTTGATATTTTTCAACTCAATCGCGTTCACGCATACCGCCTCCCTGAATTTAAATCTAAATTTAAAATTCAAAATTTAAAAATCAATGAAAATTTTATATCAAGACAGTTCATCCCAGCACGTCCGCAGGATTTCCAATAAAATTTCATATTCCGTCCCGTAATCTTTCGCCGCCCGGACGACGGAAAACATACGCTTTTCCAATTCCCGGTTGCGCTGTTCGTTTAATATTTCCGGATTTTGTTTTAAATCCGCCACAAAACAGCCTTTTCCCGCGATAGTGTCTATCAATCCGGCGGCTTCCAGTTCCTCATACGCGCGTTTCGTCGTAATCACGGACAATTTCAAATCCCGTGCCAAAGCCCGTATCGACGGCAGCGCCTCCCCCGGTTTCAATGCGCCGCTGAATATTTCCGCCCGTATCTGTCCGGCGATCTGTTCATATAACGGCCTGTCGTCAGAATTGCGGATGATAATTTCCATATAATCCCCCCTTTCACGCGCCATGCTATCCGTATATAAATAATATATACAGTATATACGGACTTGTCAAGAAAAATTTTAAAAAAATATAAAAAATTTTCCCGCCTTCACGCGGCGGAAATTTTTTGTAAATCATATAAATATATTCATTTTGGCATTGCGTTTTGTTTTTGTTTATGCTATAATTGATATATATAATTAATATGCTATTTATTTTTTCCCGCATAAGCGGGACGCGTTCTCCAACATCGGCCTTGACAGGCAAACTCCAAAAGGACGCGTCCTCTTATGATACCGGGCGGTTTCCCACGGCAAGCGTACAATGCCGATATACGCCCGGATTTTCCCCCGTTCGGAGGGATTTGGAATACGTTCCAGTCTCTCCGAACGGCTTTATTGATGATATTATATAATATATTTTATTATTTTTCAGGAGGCGCGCCAGATTTGATTACGGGACGTTTCGCGCCGTCGCCAAGCGGACGGATGCACTTGGGAAATTTATTCTGCTGTCTGATCGCGTGGCTGAGCGTCCGGAAACAGGGCGGACGCGTGGTTTTGCGCATAGAAGATTTGGATATTGCGCGCTGTCCGGCGCGTCACGGCGTTCAGTTGATCGAGGATCTGACCCGGCTTGGTTTCGACTGGGACGACGGACCGTATTATCAAAGTCAGCGGGGAAATTTATATCAGGAAAAATTGGAATCTTTACAGGCGCGGGGATTGCTTTATCCCTGCTTCTGTACGCGCGCCGATACGCGTATCATAAGCGCGCCGCACAGGTCCGACGGGCAAAGCGTTTATCCCGGTATCTGCCGGAATCTGACCCCGGAAGAAATTCAAAACCGTATGAAAACGCGTATGCCGTCCCTGCGTATCCGGACGCCTGATGAAATATTTGATTTTACCGACGGCCATATGGGATATTACGCGGAAAATTTATCTCATGACAGCGGGGATTTTATATTAAAACGCTCTGACGGTCTGTTCGCTTATCAATTGGCGGTTGTCATTGACGACGCGGATATGAATATCACGGAAGTGACGCGGGGCGCGGATTTATTGTCATCCACGCCCCGGCAGTTGTTTTTATATCATGTTTTAAATTTAAAACCGCCTGAGAGATTTTATCATATCCCGCTGTTATTATCCCCGGACGGACGCCGTTTGAGCAAGCGGGATCATGATTTGGGGCTTGACGCTTTACAAAATCATTATCAGCCGCGTGAGATCGTCGGCAAACTGGCGTATCTGGCGGGGATTCATCCCGACGCGTCGCCGGTATCGCCGTCCGATTTAATTCCGGAATTTGACTGGAAAAAAATCCCTCGCGAAAATATCATTCTCCCGGCGGATTTGTTTTAAATTTTTTAAATTTTTTTAAATTTTCAAGATTTGAACTCAAATCCCCACTCAACGCCCTATGGCATTTATTTAAAATCGCCCCCTGTCCCCGTCTTTTAACAGGAACGGGGCAGGGGGGCGAGGTTCCGTCATGAAATCATATCAGACGTAAGGCGTATCAATGATATTCTCCGGAGCGACTGTGGGCGTGGGGGAAGGCGTCGCGTCGCCGCTGACCGGTATGACATCTTCAACGCGAATCACGTCGGGAATAGGCGTCGGGGTCAGCGTCACGGTGGGATTGGCGATCGGCGTAGTGTCGATGGTCCATGTGCCGGCGATATAACGGGCGATTTCCACGCCGTAGAGATGCCAGATAACAATATTCCCCTCAAATGTACGGGTTAAGCCGGGGAAATAAAATTCCGCGAACTGCATAATATTTTCGCTGTGGAACGTGGTGTCTTTGCGGGAACTGATATTGTTTTCACTGGGGCTGTGGTCAGAGCCTTTCCAGAGACGGAAATAGACGGCTCCGGTTTTCCAGTTATTGGCGGCGACCATATCGGCCTGAAGCGTATTGACGATCAGCGTGGAGACGACCTCACGGGTTACAGGATTGCCGCCCACATCGCCGACGACATTTTCCAGCAATCCGCGTTCATGCGCCGCGCCTTGGATTAAATAGCTGAAATATTCCTCGTTGGCCCCCTCGATGTTCCGATAGCCCAGCGCGTTCAGAAGCATTTTCAGAAACGCGGTGCCGCTCAGGGTTCCCAGCGGGTCAAAATAGCCGTTTTCATAGCCGGAAATGATGCTGTGCTGACGGCAGTAGGCGACATAACCGGCGAAATCGCTCCCGTCCGGGACATCAATAAAGCCGCTGTCCACTTTGGGGAGATTGTCGGCCTCATCGGGGCCGAGGAGCATTGTGCAGAGGATTTTCGCCGCCGCGCCGCGCGTGAGTGTACGCTGGGGGCCGAAGCGTCCGTCGGGATAGCCGGACATAATGCCGAGCGCGGTGACAACGTCCACGGCGCCGGGGAAGGCGATTTCCGCGTCGTCCGTATACGACGTGGCGCCCGCGCTGACCGGCGCGAATGTGAACAGGGACAGCGCCATCACAAGGGATAGCGTCATGGATAAAATGCGTTTGCTCCGTTTTTTCATGTAAATTCCTCCTTGAGCATTGAAAAAATATCCGCGTTGGCAAGGGGACGCCGCGCGGAAAAAAATTGTCGACCGGGCGCGGAGAACCGCGCGTTCTTCCGGCGTTGATATATTATAACATGGGAGAAATTCAATTTCAAGCGGGAGGGGCCATGAATAAATTACAATCGCGTTACAATCCAATTACAATATTATAATTATCAATAAAAATCATCATGACAATAACTCGGCCATATCCGGAATTTCCAGATCCTGCAAGCACCAGTTGATCCCATAGCCGATCACTTTTGACAAATCCCGGACTTGCGCGTCAATCTCTTTCGGCGTGACCATCAGGCCGTCGTGATGTTCGCGCAAATCATCGCTGATTATATCCGTTTGATTCGCTTGATTATTCTGATTGACCAAATATCCGGATTCTTCCAGCAAATCCGCCGCGAGTGTGGCCGCGTCGATGACCGTCGGCACGCCGACGGCGATGACAGGGACGCCCATGGAAGCCTGATCCAACGCCGCCCGATGATTCCCCACGCCGGAACCGGGCAAAATCCCCGTATCCGCAATCTGTATCGTATTGCATAATCTGGCCCGCCGCCGGGACGCCAAAGCGTCAATCGCGATCACAACAGCCGGTTGGATCCGCTCAATCAGACCTTTGACCACTTCGGCGGATTCAATGCCCGTCACACCGGATACGCCGGTTTGAAAAACCGCCGTCTGACGGAATCCGGCGAACTGCCCGGGCATATTGGAAATTAAATGCCGCGTGATTAAAATATGCTTTAACGCCAAAGGTCCAATCGCGTCCGGGGTCATGGCGTCGTTGCCAAGGCCGATCACAAGCGCGCCGCCGGTCTCCGGAATCATGTTTTTCAATTCTTTTCCGACGGCGCGCGCGGCGCGGTCAAAAAATCCCGGCTTTCGGTCCCGGAAGCCGGATAAATCAATCGTGATATAATGCCCGACAGGTTTTCCCAGCGCGTCCGCGCCGGACCCGTCCAGTATTTCCACCGTCGTGACAGGATACCCTTCCACACGGCGTTTCGACGATTTCACGCCGCTTAATCTTGATATTTTTTCCGCGCTTTCCCTCCAGATTTCATGCGCTTCCAATGCCAGATCCGTGCGTTTGGCAAACATATCCCGTCCCCCGTTATTTTTTATTTTTATTTTTATTTTACCGCGCGATACGCGCCTGATAAAATCATTCGCGCGTATTCTCGCGCAATCAGTATGCGCGGCGGGAGAGGGATTATACTTGAATATCCGAAAAAGACGCGAAAATCCGGAGACGGGCGTCAAAAATCCGGGGACGGACGCGAAAACAATTCCGGTCTGTGGGCCGTGACAAATTCCCATTCGGCGTTTCGGGTGTCGGCGCGTTTAATATACACCTCATCCCGAACCGCGTCGCCGGTCCCGTCAAAGGAAATCCCGCCGGAAACGCCCTGATAAGTCACGGTCGGAAGCGCTTTTAAAATTTCCCCCGGCTCCGCGCTGCCCGCCTTGACCGCCGCCGCCAGCGCGGTAAAATACGCGTCATATCCCATGGCCGTAATCGACGAAATCACATCGCTCCCGCCGTTGCTTGCCATCATGTCAGGATTGGCCCGGAGCCACTCCCGAATGCCCTCGTCAAAATCGGATCCGTTTTCCCGGTAAAACGTCGAAACGCTGATATTGAGATTCTGATTCCGCGCGCTTTCTAAAATCAAATAATTATCCCATGTGTCGGACCCAAGCAATACGCCCTGAAATCCCAGCTTTGACGCGGATTGAATCATTAATCGCGCGTAATTGATGGATACCGGGGCCAGAATTACGCCCGCTTCTTCTTCCGCGGCCTGTAAAATATACTCGTCAAAATCCGCGCGTCCCGCCGGGAATGATTGCGCGATTACCGCGCCGCCGCGCGATTCAAATTCCCGTTTAAAATCATTCGCCAAATCCTGATCGTATATATTATCTTCCATTGCCAGCGTATAAACCGTATGCGCGCCCAGATTTTCGGCGTAATCGGCAAGCGCGGCGGCCTGTAAGGAATCCGGAAAGCAAATCCGGAAATACACGTCACATTCGGAAGTTACGCGCGGATTGGTACAGCTCGCGCCAATAGCCGGAATCCCGGCCTCGGCGAAAACTTTTCCGCCCTCCGCGGACGCGCCGGAACCGTAAGATCCTAATATCACGGAAACATCACGGCTGACCAGCGTTTCGGCGGCTGACGCGCCGTTTGTCGTCTGATTATCCACGATTTCAAGATGAACGTCATATACTTCGCCGTTAATATCCAAAGAAGGCTGTATATAATTGGCATATTGAATCCCGAGAATCTCCTGTCTGCCGCCCGCGCCGTTGTCGCCGGTCTGGGGTTCAAATACGCCGATTTTCAAAATATGATCCCCGTTCGCGCCCGACAAATCCGATTCCGCCGCGTCCGCGCTGTCAT
>CAJOQY010000155.1 GCA_905236835.1 uncultured Oscillibacter sp.
ATGAATTGTTTCATCAAGCTGAAAGTGAGATTAAATCTCTCTGTGAGCATATTTATAAAATGTCAATGCGGGAACAGAGCGCGGAAAACATGAATCAACAAGAAAGGGAAACCGTCTCATCAGAGTATTGTTTTTATATAGGCCTTGTGGGGCGGCTTCTACTCTCCTCCGTTATGGAAGGGGATCGTCAGGATACAGCGAGATTTGTGAATGGAATTACGTTCCCGGAGTATCCGGACGACATGGAATCGATCTGGAAGCGGTGTCTGAAGAATTTGGAGGACATTCTGTCAGGGAAACCGGCGGATACTCCGCTGAATCAGGCCCGCAGCATGATTTCGGAACAGTGCGGATCCTTTGCTGAACGGTCGGGAGGCGTATATCGCCTGAATGTCCCTACCGGGGCTGGAAAGACGCTTTCATCTCTCCGCTTTGCCCTTGCGCACGCGGCCAAAAATAACAGGCGCCGGATTATCTTTACCGCCCCTTTACTGTCGATTCTTGACCAAAACGCTCCCATCATACGGAATGCCGTGGGAAAAGACCCCGCGTTTGGCAATATCGTGCTGGAACATCATTCCAACGTGGCGCGGGAAAGGTCTGAAGATGAGACGTTGGACAGCGCGGAACTGCTGGCGGAAAACTGGAGCGCGCCCGTTATTGTAACAACATTGGTTCAGCTTCTGAATACTCTGTTTAGCGGAAAAAAATCATCAATCAGGCGTTTTCACGCTCTATGTGACAGCGTAATCATCATTGATGAAGTACAGACCGTACCCAACAGAATGTTGACGCTGTTTAATCTCGCGGTAAATTTCCTCTCTGAAATCTGCGGGACAACTTTCGTTTTGTGTTCCGCCACTCAGCCCTGTCTGGAATCTAAGTTCACCCCGCATTCTCTTCTTTGTTCTCCGCCGGAGATTGTACCCTATGACGCCGCTTTATGGAAACCGTTTGAGAGAACCAGAATCCTCCCCGCGTCCGGTCGGACGCTGGATGAGCTTCCGGATTTTATTCTTGAAAAACTGGAAGACGCCCGAAGCCTTCTGGTAGTGTGCAACAAACGATCTCAGGCGCGGGCGCTGTTTCAAAAGCTGAAGGACAGCGATAAAAATATTTGTTATCATCTTTCCGCTTCCATGTGCGCGGCGCATAGAAAAATGGTTTTGAATGAAATCAATCACGCGTTGGAGAATGTAAAAAACGGCGGTCCAAAAGTCTTATGCGTCTCCACACAGGTAATCGAAGCCGGAGTTGACATTTCTTTTGAATGTGTGGTACGATTAAGAGCGGGCATGGACAGCGTGGCGCAGTCCGCCGGACGGTGCAACCGGAACGGCGAACGCCCGGAACCCGCGCCTGTCTGGGTCGTGGAGTGTCTGGGGGAAAATCTGACCGCCCTGCGTGACATCCGCGAAGGAAAATCAGCGACAGCAAGTCTCTTAGATGAATTTCAAAAGAATCCGGGAAAAGTTCAAAACGATCTCGCGTCAAGGGAAGCGATTGAATATTATTATAAATATTTATATGCAAGCATGACGCCCGGTTATCAGGATACCAATGTTTCTGAAGGCCGCACGCTTTTTGATCTTTTATCCGTCAACACGAAATACGCGGATGAAGACTGTGAATGTTTCGGCGTTTATACGCTGAATCAGGCTTTCAAACTGGCGGGAGACTTGTTTCAGGTCATCGACAAGGACGCGGCGGACACCGTGGTTTCATGGGGAGAAGGGGCGGAACTCATCGCGGAGTTGTCGTCCAAAGGGAGACAGGTTTCCGGAAAGTATCTGAAAAATTGGCTGGAACGGGCGCGGTCCTATACGGTGTCCCTCTACGCGTATGAGCGAAAAGCATTGGAGGACAGCGGAGGGTTGTACGCGTTGACAGACGCCGGGATTCTCGTTTTACAGCCCGGGAATTATGATAAAAATTTTGGCGTCACTTTAGATGGCAAGCTGGACGATTTGTTTTTGTAATGATCCGGGAGGTGTGAAGGTGAAGAATACAAAATTTCCGAACATTGTGGAGTTTGAGGTCACAGGTGATTACGCGCTTTTCTCTGACCCGCTGACAAGAGTGGGGGGAGAAAAATGCACTTATCAGGTTCCAACCTATGAGGCGTTAAAAGGCGTTCTGCATTCGGTTTATTGGAAGCCGACTATCATATGGTATATTGACGCTGTGCGTGTCATGAACCAGATTCAGACGGAAGTCAAGGGTATTCGGCCCATCAAGTACAGCGGCGGTAATGATTTAGCGTTTTATACTTACTTGAAGAATTGCCGCTATCAGGTACGGGCGCATTTTGAATGGAACGAAAATCGTCCCGATCTGAAAGCGGATCGCAATGAAAACAAGCATCATGAAATTGCTAAAAAGATGATTCGCAAAGGCGGACGCCGGGACGTGTTTCTTGGAACCAGAGAATGTCAGGCATATGTGGAGCCGTGCGTATTCGGCGATGGTAAGGGGTTTTACGATCAAAAACCGGATGAAGCGTCCATGGAATTGTCTTTCGGTCTGATGTATCACGGGATTACCTACGCGGATGAGGCGTATTCCGAGGAGACGCGGAACATGATGACAGCCCGTTTCTGGTATCCGGTCATGAAAAACGGCGTGATCAAATTCTGCCGCCCGGAGAAATGCCCGCATTATAAACATCTCCATCAGATGGATATAAAGTCCTTTAGTAAAGATTTAAATAATTTCAGCGGATTGGACGAATTCGCCGACCTGAATCCGCTTGGGGAGGTGAAATAATGGGACTGTTGCAAAAGGCGGTGGAAACTTTTGACTGCCATTCCGCGTATGTAGGGAAAGTACAGGAGGGACACGCTGTTCTGGCTCCCGTGTCGCATATTACAACTGCCGCGCAGATTGAAATTACGCTGGATTCGGACGGCGCTTTGATAGAAGCCCGCGCCGTGGATAAAAGCGAAGCGAAAATTGTGATCCCCGTGACGGAAGATTCAGCGGGGCGCGCAAATAGCCCTTGCGCACATCCTCTTTGTGACCAGTTGAGTTATCTTGCGCCGTTTGATGAATTAGTGAAATATCTCCTTCCTCGCGCCAAAGCGAAAGATTTGAAAAAGTTTATAGACAGACATCGACTGTATCTGGAACTGCTTTCACGCTGGGCTGAATCGGAATACTGTCATCCAAAGTTAAATCCGATTTTAACTTATGTGAAGGGCGAAACGATTTTGCCGGATTTAACCTGTCTTGGAATTATAGAGTTAGGTAAAAACGGAATTCCCACAAAAGAAAAGGACTTGATACGTTGGAAAGTCCAAGGACTGAACGACGGGGAACCCGCCGAATGCTGGATGGATAAAACGCTTTTTCAAGCCTTTATTGATTTTTACCGCGAACGGAAAGCGAAATCGTTTCATGCCCTCTGTATGATTTCCGGACAAGAATCGCCTATGGCGACGCAACATCCAAAAGGCATTATTCCGGTCAACGGCAACGCCAAACTGATTTCCGCCAATGATTCCAGCGGGTTTACCTATCGCGGACGCTTCACGGACGACCGGCAGGCGGCCACTGTCAG
>CAJOQY010000156.1 GCA_905236835.1 uncultured Oscillibacter sp.
ATGATAGTTCTTGACATTCTGGGCGCAATATGGAATTTCTTTGCCACGTACGTACTCCAGAAAGCCCCCTACATGGTCGGCTTCCTGACCCTGCTGGGCTACAGCCTCATGGGCAAGAAGTGGTACGACACGCTGGCCGGAACGCTCAAAGCCATTATCGGCATGCTGATTCTCAACGCCGGTTCCGCCGGACTGACCGGGACTTTCCGCCCGATTCTCGCCGGACTGCGCGAACGCTTCAACCTCACCGCTTGCGTCACCGACCCCTACTACGGACAGAACGCCGTGCAGTCCGCCATGGAGAGCCTCGGCAAGAGCTTCGCCGACACCATGATGTTACTGCTTGTCGCGTTCATCATCAACATTCTGCTTGTCCGCTTCAACCGTATCACGAAATGCCGCGCCCTGTTCACGACCGGCCACGTGCAGGTACAGCAGGCCGCCACGGCGCTTTGGCTCCTCATTTTCGCACTGCCGCAACTGGCCGGAGACGGCGCGAGCGTCCCCCTGCCGATGATGATTGTCATGTCGATTTTATTAGGCGCTTACTGGGCTGTCGGCGCGAACCTGACAATTAAGCCTATGCAGGAATTATCCGACGGCGCGGGATTCGCCATCGCCCATCAGCAGATGTTCGGCATTCGCTTAGGCTCTTTCTTGGCGGAAAAATTATTCGCCCCGAAAGACGGCAAAAAGCCGAAAAAAGTCGGCGATATGGAAATGCCCGGTTTCTTCTCGATTTTTAACGAAAACATGGTCTGTACGGCGATTTTGATGACCGTATTCTTCGGGATTATTCTGGCGATTATCGGCAAGCCGTATTTCGTCGCCGCCGGAAATATCGCGGAGTCCGAGAACTATGTCTGGTGGTGCTTTGACAAGTCTTTAAACTTCGCCGTGTATCTCGCGATTCTGCAATTAGGCGTCCGGACGTTCGTCACGGAATTGACGGCGTCATTCCAAGGCATCGCGGATAAGCTCCTGCCGTCGTCCGTCCCCGGCGTGGACTGCGCCGTCTGCTTCGGTTTCGGCGACGCCAACGCCGTGACATTCGGATTCTTAGCCGGTCTCGTCGGACAGATTTTAGCCATTATCACTTTGATCGTGATCGGCTCCCCGACGATTGTTATCTGCGGATTCGTCCCGGTGTTCTTCGACAACGCCACGATTGGACTTGTCGCCAATGAAAAAGGCGGTTTGAAAGCCTGCTTAATTATCCCGTTCTTCTGCGGATTGATTCAGGTATTCGGCTCGGCGTTGATCGCGGGCTGGTGCGGACTGGCCGAATTCGGCGGCTATCTGGGTATGTTCGACTGGGCGACCGTCTGGCCGGCGTTCACGGTTATCATGAAATTCTTGGGCTATATCGGCGTGGCGCTTGTCGCCGTGATTTTACTCGCTATCCCGCAGATTGAGTATCGCATGGATCCCAAGGGTTATTTCTTAATCACGGAGGATTACGAGGCCTATAAAGAATACAAAGGCATTAAAAGCGAATATGATGATTAAAATATAATAAAATATAAATTATCAAAATCCGGGGGCGTCATGCCCCCGCGGGATGAAAAATCTAAAATATTTTGATTGCGAGGAGAAATCATTATGGCGAAAATGGATAACAAGAAATTCATGGTCTGCTGCGCGAACGGCGCGGGTTCGTCCCTGATGATGAAAATGACGCTGCAGAAAGTGCTGAAAAAGCATAACATCACCCCGGCGAATCTGCATCACTGCGCGCTGTCCGAGGGCAAAACCGCCGCCGCCAATTTCGATGTCGTGTTCTGCGCCCGCAACTTCGCCAAGATGTTCGACGACGCCCAGAAGAAAGGCACGGTCGTTCTCGGTCTGCGGAATATCATGTCCGACAAAGAGATGGAAGCGGCGATGAAAGACGCCGGCCTGCTCGACGATTAAAGTTTTCACGTTTTCCGGCGGAATCGTCCTTCCCGGCTGATTCCGCCGGTTTTTTCGCGTTTTCCGGATATAGATTTTATATTTTTTTTCGCGCTTCCCCGGATATGGATTTTATATTTTTTTCGCGCTTTTTAAACAGCCCTCTTGATTTTAATTTAACCAAGTATTATAATTTATTTATTATGAAAATAAAATCTGTGATTTTTGATCTGGACAATACGATTTATAATTATGATTACGCGCACGAAATCGCCTTCGGCGCGCTGTGCGAATACGCCGAGCGTATGTTTGGCGTATCGAAAGACGAATTCCGCGCCTTGCACCGTCAGGCGATGGAAGAGCAATTGGCCCGAACAGGGTACGAATGCGCCGCCATTCACAGCCGTTTGATACGCTATCAGATCATATTGGAATATTTGCGGCAGCCGTATGATCTCGCGCCGGATATGCTGAACAGTTACTGGCCGGTATTTTTACAAAATCTGCGTCCGGAACCCGGCATTCGTGATTGTTTGATAAATTTAAAACGGGAAAATTATATACTCGGCGTCGGAACGAATATGACGGCGGATTATCAATATGAAAAATTGAAGCGTCTGGATATGGCGCGTTTGTTTGATTTTCTTGTCACGAGTGAGGAAGTCAACTCCGAAAAGCCGGATGCGAAAATATTTCAATATTGCGCGAAAAAAGCCGGATTCCCGGAGGCGCGATGCGCGTTTGTCGGCGACAGCTTCGCGCATGATATAACCGGCGCGCGAAACGCGGGCATGATTCCCATTTGGTACTGTCCCGCTTTTGACGATCATCCCGCTTCCGGCAATATCGGCAAGGAGAACGCGGCGTGGACAGATACCAAACGCCCGAACACAATCCCGGACGGCGTGTTTCTTCTGCGTCATTTCGCCGATCTGCCCGCTTTATTACGCAAGATTAATATATAAATATAAATCTCCGGACGGATTTTGAAACGCAAAGGGGGACACGGCATGAAACAGGGACGCCAGACCGTAGATACCCGCCGGGCGAGGATTCTCGCGTTAATCCGGGAACGGCAAAAAATCAAAGTGGAAGAATTGTCAATCCTGTTTGGCGTGTCCCTGATGACGATCCGCCGGGATTTGCGCGCGCTGGAAGATACGGGGCAGATCGGCAGGTTTTACGGCGGGGCCAGCGTGGAGCCATACGCGGTTTCCGTGACGGAACGGGATGACGTGGCGTTTTATCGCGATTTCATCAGCCGCCGCGCCGCTGATTTCGTCGAATCCGGCGACCGGATTTTTATCAACGGCAGTCAGACCGCGCTCGCGTTACTGCGCTATATCAGCCGCGAACCCGTGCAGGTATTCACGAACAACGGGCTTGCCATTGGAAACGCTTATCCGTCCGGCGTGGAAGTCAGTGTCTCCGGCGGGATTTTGCGGGGGAACAGTCCCGTCATGACGGGGGACTGCGCCATGAGAAATCTATTAATGACGCAGGCGGACAAGGCTTTCATGGGCTGTTCCGGCATTTCTCCCGACGGGGAGATTTTATGCGATATTCCCACGGAACTGGGTATCAATGAAACCATGATCAGTCACGCGTATCAGTATTACATTCTCGCGGATCATACTAAGATCGGCAAAACCGGCGCTTACGCCAGTTTCGCCCTTGAAACCGCCGGGACCATTATCACGGACGAACTCGCGCCGCCTGTCGTAATCGAACGCCTGAAAAATCTGGGCATGAAAGTCGTGCGGGTATCCAAACCCGCCGTCTTGCCTGTCTGATTCGATTGATCGAAAATCATCTGAAATCATAAGAAATCGAAGGGGAGATATAATATTATTATGGAATCAAAAATATTATTTCTTGATTTGGACGGCACGCTGCTGAACGATCAAAAACGCATCTCTCCGGAAAATCAACAGGCCGTTCATCTGGCGTTGTCGCGCGGACATCGCGTCGTGATCGCGTCGGGCCGGCCTTTGAAAAGCGCGATTATACAGGCGGAAGCCATCGGACTGGACGGACCCGGCTGTTACTTAATCGCCTACAATGGCGCGGTTATTTATGACTGCGCGAAAAAACAGGAAATTTTTCGCCGTACTCTTGATTTAGACAGTTTATACGCCCTGTTCGACGAGGCGAACCGGCGCAAGATTTATATCCAGACTTACGACGGCGATGACGTGATACTCGAAAGCCGCAACAGTTCTGAAATCGCCCGCCGCTATTGCTCTTTGATTGACATGAGTTTCCGCGTGGTTGATAATATCCGGGAAGAATTGTCCGGACCGCCGCCGAAAGCCCTCTTGATTGATTTCGAGGGGCGGATGTTTACGGAACCTATGCGGAAATGGATTGTATCCAATCTCGCCGGACGCGTGGACACGTTTTTTTCCAGCGCGTATTATCTGGAAGCCGTCGCGGCGGGACAGAACAAGGGCCGCGCGGTACTGGATTTATGTCAGTTATTACATTTTCCGGTCCGCAACACCGTCGCCGCCGGGGATGAGGCGAATGACATTCCCATGATCCGGACAGCCGGGATCGGCGCGGCGATGAAAAACGCGTCCCCGGACGTGAAAGCCGCCTCCAATTACGTCACGCGCCGGGATAATAATCATGACGGCGTCGCGGAAATTATTTATCATTTTTTATTGGAATAATATTATTTTATCATCTTTCCCCCCTGTCAGGGGGGATTTTTTTATTCCCATTTCAAAAATTATGTCGAATTTGTAATATTTCCATAAACAAAAATCGAATTTGTAATATTCCTGTAAAATAAAAGGCTTGACAAGGGGGAGATTCTGTGCTATCCTAACTGTACTAAAACACTTAATACAGTTAATACAGATAGCGCGAATCATACGGCAAGACAAACGAGATAGATTAGAAAAATATAAAAATATATAGAGAGAAAGGAAAGATATACTATGATGGCATCCGTATTTCTGATGGGCGCGCTGGGGCTGTCCTTCGGGATCGTTCTGGCTCTGATTCTCGCGGGACGCTGATAAAAATAATCAAATCAATAAATTATAAAAATATAAATAATAAAAAATCCAAATCGGGATATGAAATCTTCCGGAGGTGCGGATAATATGCTTACTATGACATTTGTCGTCAATCTTTTCATCGGCCTGAGCGTTACCACGGGACTGACCATGGCGGCCACTTGGCCGGGACGGTGAGGAGCGAAGTAGATTATGATCAGCTTAAATTACCGGGATTCCCGGCCTATCTATGAACAAATCCGCGAGGGACTGAAACGCCTGATTGTCACCGGGGCATTGCCGCCTGATGAACGTCTGCCTTCCGTCCGCACGCTTGCCACGCAGCTTTCCATCAATCCCAATACGATCCAGCGGGCTTATACGGAACTGGAACGGGAGGGATATATTTATTCCATACCCGGCAAGGGGAGCTTCGCCTCCGGCAATGTCGACGCCGGAGGCAGGCGCCGGGAAGAGTTGATCGCGCAATTTCGGGATTTAACCGCCGAACTGTTATTTTCAGGCGCGAAAGATACGCAATTGATTGATATAATTCGGGAAATCGCGAACCGGGAACAAACCCCGCCGCGAAGTTATTAAAAAATATTAATTTCAAGATTAATATAATAAATATTAATCTATCATACGCATTCAAAATCCAAGGAGGATATAATATGATTGCGGTACAGGATGTTATCAAAAAATTCGACGGCTTTCCCGCGCTGGACGGTACGTCGCTGACGGTCCCCGCCGGGAGCGTATATGGGCTTGTCGGTCCGAACGGCGCGGGCAAGTCGACGCTGATCCGATGCTTGACCGGGATTTATAAGCAGGACGCGGGCGAAATCCGGATTGACAATGAAGCCGCATGGGAAAACGCGGCGTTAAAATCCCGCTGCGCCGTGATTCCCGATGACTGGTTTTATTTTAATCCCGCGTCCATACGCGATATGCGCAATTTTTATCAGAGCTTTTATCCCAATTTTTCGATAGAACGCTATGAAAAATTAAAAGAAGTCTTTCAGATCGACGAGAAAAAAGTTGTCCGGCGTTTAAGCAAGGGTATGCAAAAACAAGTGGCTTTCTGGCTGTCGCTGTCGTGTATGCCGGATTATTTAATCTTGGACGAACCTGTGGACGGTTTGGATCCCGTCATGCGCCGTCAAGTGTGGTCGCTGGTCATGGGCGAAGTGACGCAGCGCGGCGTGACTGTATTAGTCAGTTCGCATAATTTACGCGAATTGGAGGACGTATGCGATCACGTCGGCATTATGGACCGCGGCAAAGTATTATTAGAACGCGCGCTGGAATCTTTGCAGGACAATATGGTTAAATTGCAAGTCGTATTCCCGGACGGCGACGAGATACCCCCGGAAATCGAAAAAAATATTCCCGTATTGCATACATCGAAAGTCGGA
>CAJOQY010000157.1 GCA_905236835.1 uncultured Oscillibacter sp.
AAATCCCCCCAGCCGCTTCGCGGCTTTCCCCCCTTTGACAAGGGGGGCTTGAGACGCTTTCTCCCGTTTTTGCCCCCCTTGTCAAAGGGGGGTGGCGCGTCAGCGCCGGGGGGATTTGTTCAAGTGAATGACATTGTGTCAAAGGGGGGTGGCGGCGCGTTGGCCGTCCGCCAAGAACCGCCGGGGGGATTCAATGAAGTGAATCAGAAAACGGGGGATTATTTTAATTTCATACGTTTCAGATAAGGGCAGTCGTCCAGAATGACTTTGCCTTTCCGCGGCGGACGGGTCACGAATGATTTCCCTTCCGTTTCCCGGACGGCAATCAAACCGCGTTCCCGGAAAACCTCAACGGCCAGACAGGCGCGCGGGAAAGCGTCATGGCCGCCTATGGTCTCGGACAGATAGCGGAGCCACGGCAGAGTATCCCGTTCCGCGCCGTGACGTTGGGGAACGCTTTTCTCGATTCCGTGCCAGCACCCGGCGAACTGCGAGCGGGTAAGGGTTACGCGGCGGATTTCCGCGCGGGTCAGCGTTTCCCCCGCGACAAGCCGGCGAACCATCGCAATATCCTGAGATTCGCTCTCATTGGGCAGGACGGAGGGTCGAATATCCAGCAATTGCAACTGCAGACTGGTGACATCGCGGAACGTATTGGACTCGATATAAAAGGCGGCGTCGACACGCGCGTTTTTATGAATGCCGCTGGATGCTTCCGTGACGCCGAAGAAAATCGCGTCGAAGGTATTATTATTATGATAATCGCCAAGGCGGAGTTTTAAATGCCGCCCCTGTCCCACGTCCTGCACGGATTTGGCGGTCACGCCGGGAAGGGCGAAAACCGGCCTGAAATTCCCGGAGCCATACGGTTCCAGCGCGTCCAGCGCGTCCGCCTGTTCCAATGTCAGATCTTCCGGGGATACGGCGGCGTCGATGGTCAGCGTGGAAACCGGTCTGGAGCCGCCAAAAAAATTTGATACAAATTCATTCATGCGGACGCGGAACGCGTCAATCTTTTCGCGCCGGATCGTAAATCCGGCGGCGAGCGCGTGTCCGCCGTAAGCCTCCAGCAGATCGGCGCAATATTCCAGCGCGTTTAATAAATTCAAGCCGCCGACGGTCCGGCAGGAGCCTTTTCCGGTTTCGCCCCTGAGATGAATCATGAACGACGGACAGCCGTACTGTTCGCACAGCCGCGCCGCGACGATACCCAATACGCCCTGATGCCACACGTCGCTTGCCAGAATCAGCGCGTTTTTCAGTTCCGGCGGCATTTGGGATATTTTTTCCACGGCGTCGGCGAAAATCGTCTGTTCCACGCGCTGACGTTCGCGGTTTAACTCGCATAAGCGTTTGGCCAGTTCCTCGGCTTTGGCCGGGTCGCGGGTTTCCAGCAGATCCGCGGCCAGATCGGCGTCGCCCATGCGCCCGGCGGCGTTCAGCCGCGGGGACAGTACAAAGCCGATTTTCGTGGACGTGATCTCTTTTTCCCACAAGCCGGTTTCTTTTAATAACGCCGACAGGCCGATAAACGGCGTATCCCGGAGGCGTTTTAATCCCTTCGTGACAATAATACGGTTTTCGCCCGTCATGCGCATGACATCGGCGATTGTCCCGAGCGTGACCAGCGCGCAATATCTGTCGAATAACATATCCGCCTGATCTTCGCCGCCCAGCGCGAGAACCAGTTTCAGCGCCACGCCGCAGCCGGCCAGAAATTTAAACGGATACGCGCAGTCAGGCCGGTGCGGGTCCACGACGGCGACGGCGTCCGGCAGTTCGCCCTTGCACGCGTGATGATCCGTAATCACGACATCCAGCCCGATGCTTTTCGCGTAAGCCGCCTCTTCGTTGCCGGTAATGCCGCAGTCTACCGTGATAATCAAATCCGCGCCCTGCTCTTTCAAATTTAATATCGCGCTTTTTGACAGCCCGTATCCGTCCTCGACGCGCCGGGGAATATATCTCAGGCAATCAACGCCCTGTCGCCTGAGATAATCTTTTAACAATACCGTGGAAGTAATGCCGTCCACGTCGTAATCGCCGAAAATGGCGATTGTCTCATGATTTTCGATTGCTTTCCGGACGCGGCTGACGGCTTGATCCATGTCTTTCATCAGCATGGGCGACAGGGATAATTTTTCATCCCGGCGCAAAGCGTTTTCGGCGTCGTCCGGCGTATGAATCTCACGCGCGGCCAGAACCCGCGCCAACAGTCCGGGATACCCTGCCCCGCGCAGAATTTTTTCCGCGTCCGGGTCCGGCGTTCCGATGTCCCATTTTTCAAATTTCAAAAGTCATACGCCCCTTTCCGGACACATTTTATATTTTTTATTTTTTACCGCTCTTTACTATAACACAAAATGGCGGCGGGGTAAAGAAAGAATCTCACCCCGCGCCAAATTTTTTCATTTGTTCAATTTTCCTGATTGTCTCCGGTTTCATCCGGCGGCGGTTTCAGAAGAAATTCCACCAGTCCGACAGGGCCGTTTTCCGGATAATAGCGCACAACCGGCCATAATATTTCCGGGTCTGATTCCGTTTCCGATTCCGCGTCCGGGTTTTGCCCCGCGTCCGCGTCCGGATTTGATTCCGGGTTTGATTCCGTTTCCGGATTCTCGTCCGGATTTTCGTCCGGGTCTGATTCCGGGTCCGGCGCGTCAGGTTCAAATTCCAATTCTTCCCGCAGACGCGCGGCGGCTTCTTCCACCTGCGCCCGCCCGTCCGGCCCCCAGTAGCCGATACGGACGGCAAGTTCCGTCAAATCGCGCCGGTACGCGTCACGCAATAAACTGTATACCGCCTCCGGACTGGTCGCGTTGACAATCGCCTGTAATTGTTTGGCCGTCCTCCGGTAGCCGATTTGTAATTTGACTTCATAATATCCGCGCTGGGCCTGACTGGAAGAAGTGATATAAGCGACGGCGTAAGAGCCAAGCGGCGTTTCCTTCTGGATTTCCATCGCCGCTTTTTCCAGCGTGTCGGATACGGTCAGATCATCGTCAAAATGATATAATCTGATCGTCGCGTTTTCCTCGTGGCGGTCGATGAGCAATAACAAATCATTGACAATATCTTGATGGCTTTCCGCGCGCAGTGTCCCGGCGGCCTCGCTCTCCCAGAATTTGCTGCTATGCGGCTCGACCGTCACGGACTGCCGCTCCAAAAGCGGCGCGCAGGAAGTCAGAACACAGGCGGACAGGATGATCAAGAAACAGGATTTAATAATTTTTAAAATCATTTTCATGTTATGCGTCCGAAGGCTGTGGAGGGCGTCTCGGAGACGGCGCACACCGGAAGCCCGGATTTGTCTATGGCGAATAATTTGATTTTATCGGGACGGGGAGTTCTGGCCGGAACGATCAGACGCAGTTCCGCGGACGCCGCCTCTGACGCCGTCGGATTTGTTACGGACTGCGTCACGGCGGAGATAAACTGTCCGTCACGGTATCCGGCGGCGATGAGAATCGTACCTTCCGGCATATCCGAGAAAGTCGCCCGGATAAGCAGACCGGCTGTCGCCTGATAGACAAAGCTGTTCAAAACCGGCGTATTTTTCGGCGGGGCTTCCCAATGCGCGTAAAGGGTATGCGCCTCGGACTGTTCGACAACGCTTTCCGGCGTGATTCGCGCGCCGCCTTCGGATTCTTCCGGATTGGCGTTTTCCGCCGCCGCGACGCCTTCGGGGGCCGTAAACCAGCCAAGGAACGTCCGGCCATCGGGATGCGGCTCCGGATCGGGGAGTTCCCCGTAAGGCTCGCCGTAATATACGTTTTTGGTCACGGGCGCGGCGGGGGACTCGCCGCCATGATCGGACGCGTCAAAGCTGACGAACGTAACGACGACGGGAATCCGTTCGGACTGCCAATGGGCGTAAAGGGTATGCGGCTCCTGATTTTCCACGGTGGTGTCGGCTGTAATTTCCGTGCCGCCCTGTAATTCCGTGAACCAGCCCAAAAAGATATATCTGGAACGGACGGCAATCGGAAGCGCGCCGCCGATGGAAGCGCCGTAAGCCGCGCCGAATTCAACCGTAATTCTGGCTTGCGCGGACGCCTGTTGATCTTCGGACAGGCGCACGGCGCCTCCGGCGGCGTCAAGCGTGACGTTGATTCGCGCGGGCCGCGCCACCGGCTCCCAGCGGGCGTAAAGATCATGATTTTCCGAGACGGTCACGGGCGTACCGGTTTGAATTTTTTCCGCGCCGCCCTGCGCGTCGGCATACCATCCGAGGAACGTGAAATTCTCCCGGACCGGCGTCGGCATCGCGCCGTAAGCGCCGTTATAATTTACAGTAATCGCGGCGGTCTCACTGTCGGACAGATTGGCGGTGGATTCCGGGAACGCGCCGCCGTTGGCGTGGAGCGTTACGGTATAGCTTTCGGGCCGCCATTGGGCGTAAAACGTCATTTGGCGATTAAGCAGAAACGATCCGTTCGGGCGGTAAGTTCTTCCGCTTCCGTCCTGTTCCGTGTTCCAGCTGGTGAACGTATAGCCCTGCCGTTCCGGAATCCGGTCGCTTAATATCAGCTCCTCGCCGTCGATTTTAATCTGAGACGCGGGCGCGCCGCTTCCGCCGTTGGCGTCATAGGAAACCGTGAAAGTCCGCGCCAAGACGGTAAAATCCCGCTTGCGGATCAGCATGGGGCGTCCGGAAGCGTTATAAGCCGTGACGGTAATATTATAATCACCGGGATCCAGCGAAAAAGACGCGCTTGTATCCGTCACATTGGGCAGGCTCCGGAAAACGCGTCCGTCCTGCGTGATGTTAATATAATAATTCACCGCGTTCGGGACGCTGTCCCATGAGAATATGACGTTCAAATCCTGTTCCGGCTGGAAAGAGATTCCCAGTCCGCTGGAATCAATGACAGGCTCTTCCGGTTCTTCCGATTCTTTCGGGACTTCGGATTCGGCTATAAATTCTAATAAAAATATTTGCGATTCAATACCGGTGCGGCCATTAATATCATTTCGCCCGAATGTCCAAAGGGGCGTGCCGTCCTCGTATTCCGCGCCGTTGGGATAATCCAAAACGCGGTCCGTACAGCTTGCCCGGAACAAATAGCCGCCGAATTTGTCATATAAAAACCATTGTTGTCCGGAGCTTCCGTCATAGCTTTCCGTGGCGATAGGGGTTCTGGATAAATATCCGCCGCCGGAGACGGCCATGCAGTTTTCATTTCTGGCGGATGTGATTTTATAAGACCCGTCGTCAAGGCGTTCAAAATGCCAGATTTGATCGCCGCCGTCTTTCCAGTCGCGCCAGTATTCGGCGATGACATTGCCGCTTCCGTCCGCCCCGGCGTAACGGGCGTAATTGGGATTATAAATTTTCGCGTAGAAATCCTGACCGGGGTTGGCGTAGCCCTGAAACGAGCCGAAAAAATTATCGCTGGTCAATTGGACCGTGTCGATTGTGGCCGTTGAGCTGTAATAATTCCAGAGCGCGTGCCAGCGGTCGTTATTATGGGAATTGATAATCGGCCTTCCGGCGGAGTTGCGGCCCACGCACAAGACCGTATGCGTATAAATTCCCGCCTGTTTGGTGCTGTAATAAACCGGACTGCCGGGGTAAATATTCGCCTCCGTCGCGGTTGTTAATTTCTCGACAAGATTGCCGCGGTTGTTGGAAAACCAGCGTCTGTGATTGGTGGAGCTTGCCCATGAGACGCTTCGCGCGCGGGTGGTAGAATTATAATACCAGCCGTTGGATGACACGACTTCCGGCATATGTCCGGCTTTAATGGCCTGAGAGGTGAAATTCGCGCAGTCGCCGCCGATGGAATTAAAATTCTCATAAGTCGGCAGATTGTAATAATCCGGATAACTGCGACCGCCGGTCGCGCCGTGCCAGACGTATTGCTCGGAATACGCGATGGCGTCTTTGACATCATATTCCACGCTGTATCGAATGCCCTGCAGTTCCGCGCTGAAATCGTCAAAGCCGGAATTATTTATATTATTATTATT
>CAJOQY010000158.1 GCA_905236835.1 uncultured Oscillibacter sp.
CCGCTTCGCGGCTTTCCCCCCTTTGACAAGGGGGGCTTGAGGTTGGTTTCTCCCGTTTCGCCCCCCTTGTCAAAGGGGGGTGGCGCGTCAGCGCCGGGGGGATTTCTTAAAGTTCATGACATTAGCGTTCGCGTCCGTACCGGCGGGTTTTGGACGCGATTTCATTCCAAAGCGTATCGTCAAAAAGCTGATTTTCCCGGATTCTCCATTGCCAGTTCGTCCCGAGCGTGGACGGACGGTTTAAACGGCAGGAATTATCCAGACCAAGCCAGTCTTGCAGCGGCAGGACGCATAAACGCGCGCGGCTCCGCATGGCCATTGCCGCGAACGGCTGATATAATTCATCATCCGGCGTGTAATGATCGCATAAATAATCGCGCGCGGCCTGACGTTCCGATTCCGGGATATTTTTCAGCCACCCGGCGACGGTTTCGTTATCATGCGTACCCGTATAAACCACGCAGTTTTCTATATAATTATGCGGCAGATAATCCGCCGCGCTTCCCGTGTCGCGGGAATCGAACGCGAATTGCAACACTTTCATGCCGGGAAATCCGGTGTCAGATACCAGTTTCCGCACGGAATCCGTCACATAGCCCAGATCTTCCGCGATTACTTCGCGGCGTCCGAGATGGGCTTCCATGGATTTGAAAAAATCCATCCCCGGGCCGGATTCCCAATGTCCGCCCGCCGCCGTTTCGGGAATTTCGCCGTTGACAGCCGGTATCGCGTAATATTCGTCAAAGCCCCTGAAATGGTCGATTCTCAACACGTCATAAAGCCGGAAACAGTGTTTTAAACGCTCCATCCACCAGTGATAACCCGTTTTCTTGTGATAATCCCATTGATATAACGGATTGCCCCATAATTGCCCGTCGGCGGCGAATCCGTCCGGCGGACAGCCCGCCACGGCGACCGGCGATAATAATTTCTTGAATCCGTGATTAATATTATTATTATCATGATTGATATAAAATTGAAATAATTCCGGATTGGCCCATGTATCCGCGCTGTCCATGGCGACATAGATGGGAATATCGCCGATGATTTTTATATTTTTCGCGTGGGCGTAGTTTAATAAATCATTCCATTGGCGGAAAAATAAATACTGCGCGTATTTCCGGAACTCAATGTCAGGTTTTAATAATTCGCGCATGGAATCCAGCGCGGAGGGCTGACGCGTCTGATATTCTTCCGGCCATTGCGTCCACGCGATATTGCCGAAATAATGTTTAATCGCCATAAACAGCGCGTAATCATCCAGCCATGATTGATTTTGATTGATAAATTCCTGATAATCGGGCTTATCTTCAAGATTTTTATATTCCCGCTCAAACGCCCGTCTCAGAAGCGGCTCGCGGGTTTGATATAATTTCCCGTAATTAATTCGCTCCGGATGATCGTCCGGCGAAACCGCTTCGCATTCGTCCCGCGTCAGAACGCCGTTTTCACAGAGCGTTTCCGGATCAATCAGATATAAATTTCCCGCGAACGTCGAAAAAGATTGATAAGGAGAATCGCCGTATCCGGTCGGACCGAGCGGCAGAATCTGCCAATAAGACTGCCCGGACGCGGCTAAGCAATCAATCCAGCGCCGCGCGTATTTCGAGAAACAGCCGACCCCATACGGCCCCGGCAGACTGAACACCGGCAATAATATCCCTGATTCCCGTTTCATGATTCCATTACCTCCAGAATGACAAACTGCCACGGCTTCGCGTATAAAATCCCGTCTTGTATCTGATATTCATGATAATTATTTAATAAAATATTCTTGATCATCACGCCCGGGAGCGCGATTTCCTGTTTTTCCCCCTGAAAATTGCCGAGAATCAAAATCACTTGCTTTCCGCCGTTTCGCTCCGGTCCGCGCCGGAAATACGCCATTAAATTTTTTTGATGAATCAAATACGGCTCTGTGCGGCCATAAACAATGGTCTCGCGATATTCCGGATTTTTCCGCAGGGATATTAAATCATGATAAAAATTCCAGACGGAATCCGGGTCCTCCCGTTCGGCTTTATAATTAATATTTTTATTTTTATAATTTAAATTCACCGGAAGCCACGGCGTGCCGGACGTAAATCCGGCGTTGGGGGAATCATCCCATTGCATGGGCGTCCGGGCGTTGTCGCGGGAATATAAATTCACAATCTTCATCGCCTCTTCCGGCGACAATCCCGCGTTTAACGCCACTTGATATTCGTCCCGCGCCGATACGTCATCGACTTGGGAAATATTCTCACAGCGCGTGTTTTCCATGCCCAGTTCCTGTCCCTGATATAAAAACGGCAGTCCGCGCAGCATGAAATTTAATCCGCCCAATAATTTTTTCGCCGCGGTCTGATATTCCCCGTCGCACGTCCCCTCCGGCAGATAACGCGATACCCCGCGCGGTTCATCGTGATTTTCGATAATATTACATAAAAAGCCGATATTTTCCGTCTTCTTCTGGCTGTTAAAACAGGCTTTTTTATAATCTTCCGCCGTGATTTTCCGATACGCGTACCATCCGCGCGCGTCCTGTCCAAGAATCGCCTCGGCGAAATCAAACATACTGGAAAAACATCCGTTTTCGCCGATGAATCTCGGCAATTCCGACGGCTTTTCGTTGAATACCTCCCCGACGCTGAACGCGTTATAATGATCAAACGTCTCCCGCGCCATCTCGTCCAGAAAATCCAACACGCCCCGCGCTTCTCTCAGCATATGGTTTATATTACACAATCCGTCGTCGCGGTCCGCCGGATAATCACGAAACGGCAGGGCTTTTTTGATATTAATAATCGCGTCAACCCGGAATCCGGCAAGCCCCTTGTCCAGCCACCAGTTGATCATTTTATAAATTTCCCGCCGGACTTCCGGATTTTCCCAGTTTAAATCCGGCTGTTTTTTATGAAAAACATGCAAATAAATTTTATCGTCATGTCCGGGCAGTTTTGACCAGACCGGCCCGCCGAAATAACTCCGCCAGTTGCACGGCAATTTTTCCCCTTCATGCCAGTCTTGAATATAAAAATATTTTCCGTATGCGCCGTCCGGATTTTCACACGCTTTTTGAAACCATTCGTGTTCGTCCGAACAGTGATTGACAACCAAATCCATCACAATGCCAATATCGCGTTTTTTCGCTTCCCGGATCAATTCTTCCATATCGTCCATATTGCCAAAACGCGGGTCGATATTATAATAATCCGAAATATCATAACCCTGATCGGCCAGCGGCGACGGATAGACCGGCGACAGCCAGACGATTCCAATCCCCAAATCTCGCAGATAATCTAATTTCTCAATCACGCCGCGCAAATCGCCGATGCCGTCCCCGTTGGAATCACGGAAACTTTTCGGATAAATCTGATACGCCGTTTTGCCGTGCCACCATTTCCGATCCATGAAATCCCTCCTGAGCGCTGATAATATATTAAAAAATATATATTAAAATATCATACAGCGTCCGGCGTGTAAACAGGTTATCAGCGTAACCGGCAAATCCACGATTTTTTGACGACAGCTTTGTATATGATTATGAATTGTCAAAAGCCCGCTTTTTTTATAATATAAAATATCAAATATATAAAAATAACCGGCGTTTCGCGCCGGGAAAGGAAAATTTAAGGCGATATGGTGACAATCAGACAGATCGCGGAACGGGCGGGCGTCAGTACGGCCACCGTCTCCAATGTGATCCACGGAAAAATCCACAAAATGTCATCCGACACCGTGCGGCGCGTGCGGCGCGTCATGGATGAAATGGGCTATCAGCAGGAGCCGGGCAGCCGCGTCAGCCGCGACGCCAAACTGGTGGCCGTATTGATTCATTATAATTACTGGTTTGAAAATTCCGTTCTGGCCGATCCGTTTTACGGCGTTGTCACTGGGAGCATGGAAGAGGCTTTGCGGCGGCATGATACCGGAATGCTGCTCTACGCGTCCCGCGATATAGAAGAAATTCTGCTGGCCCTTCGCAAATGGGATGTCGACGGCATGATCGCGGTTTCGTTTTCCTGTGAGGACTGCGGCAAATTATATCATTTGATGCGAAAACCCATGGTGTCTATTGACGCCACCGGCGAAATCCCCAATCCCGTGGCCAATATCGGTCTGGACGACGAGGGCGGCGGGCTTCTGATGCTCCGGCATTTATTAGAAGCCGGATATGAGCATATTTATATGGCCGGCGGAGCCAACGACGGCATTGACCACCGCCGCTGGATCGGCGCGAAACGAATCCGATCCACGTCTTTATTTTTAGAACGGCGGGCGAAACTGGAATTCCTGCCCTTGGGATTCTCGCGGGACGTGCGGGAAAACCGTTACCGCGAAATTGTCCGTCAAGTGCCGTTCAAACGAAAAACCGCGTTTTTTTTCACCGCGGATTCCCTCGCTATGGAAGCGATGGGCATTTTCGCCGAATGGGGAATCCGGATTCCGGAAGATGTCGGCGTGGCGGGCTTTGACAATTCTTTCAACGCGGTTCATTTTTCAATCCCGCCCCTGACGACGATTCATCAGGATATTCGGGAAAAAGGCCGGATCGCCGTGGAAGAACTGACCGCCGCCCTTCAAAATCCGGATTATATCCCGCGAAGCCATATCCTGCCCGTGTCCCTTGTCAAACGGCAGTCCGTGTGATTTACAGGAAAACCGTCAAATTATACAGATTTTAGATAATAATCTTATATTTTTGATTGGTTATGCGCGTAACTTGTTTACATCGCGGAGATAAAGCGCTATTATAATATTAATATTATAAATATTATATAATATATAAATTATAATATATAAATAAATGTTATAATCTGGAGGCGCGAACATGGCGGGAAAACAGTCCCAATGGTGGAAAGAAAGCGTGGTTTATCAAATCTATCCGCGTTCGTTTCAGGATTCCAACGGCGACGGCGTCGGCGATTTGAACGGCATACGATCCAGATTGGATTATCTGGCGCGGCTGGGCGTGGATATTATCTGGCTCTGTCCCGTTTACAAATCCCCCAATGACGATAACGGTTATGATATTTCAGACTATCAGGCCATTATGGACGATTTCGGCACGATGGACGATTTTGACGCGTTATTGTCCGAAGCGCATGAAAAGGGATTGAAAATCGTCATGGATCTGGTCGTCAACCACACGTCGGACGAACATCCGTGGTTTATCGAAAGCCGTTCCTCAAAAGACAACCCCAAACGGGATTTCTATATCTGGCGGGACGCGAAACCCGACGGAAGTCCGCCGACGAACTGGGGAAGCTGTTTTTCCGGCTCCGCGTGGGAGTGGGACGAAAAAACCGGTATGTATTATCTGCATTTCTTTTCCAAAAAACAGCCGGATTTGAACTGGGAAAATCCAAAAGTCCGCGACGCCGTGTTTGACATGATGACATGGTGGTGTGACAAGGGGATTGACGGTTTTCGCATGGATGTTATCTCTATGCTTTCAAAGCCGGAAATTTATCAGGATTCCCCCACGCACGGCGGATTATACGGCGATTCCGGTATTACCTGCAACGGCCCCCGCGTACATGAATATTTACGCGAAATGAATCAGCGCGTTTTATCGAAATATAATCTCATGACCGTGGGCGAGACGGCGAGCGTCACATTGGAAGAAGCCAAAAAATACGCCAATGCCGACGGCTCGGAATTAAATATGATCTTTCAGTTTGAGTATGTGGATTTAGACGCCAGAGCTGACGGAAAATGGTATAAAGATCCTATCTCTTTGACCGCGTTAAAAGCCAATTTATCCAAATGGCAGAACGGGCTTGACGGCGTGTCGTGGAACTCGTTGTTTTTCTGCAATCACGATCAGCCGCGCGTGGTTTCCCGTCTGGGCGATAATTCCCCCGTGTCGGCGAAAGCTATCGCGACTGTATTGCACATGATGCAGGGGACGCCGTATATTTATCAGGGCGAGGAACTGGGCATGACAAACTGTCCGTTCGGGGCGATTGAGAATTATCGCGATATAGAGACTTTAAACGCCTATCGGGAATTGACGCGATCCGGACAGCGCGAACCGGAGGAGTTATTGTCCTGTATCGCGTACAAGAGCCGCGACAACGCCCGGACGCCTATGCAATGGGATGATTCCCCCAACGCCGGATTTACATCCGGCACGCCGTGGATCATGACAAATCCCAATTATAAAACCATCAACGCCGCCGCGCAGATCAACGATCCTGATTCCGTGTTTTCTTATTATCAAAAATTAATCGCCCTGCGTCATGACAGCGACTGGAAAAATATTATCATATACGGGCATTATGATTTAATCGCCCCGGACGATCCGGATATTTTCGCCTATACCCGCGAATCAGACGGGCGGAAATTATTAATTATTTGCAATCTCTCGGCGAAATCCCGGAATTTTACAATCCCGGACGCCATACAATGGCGGAATTACAAGCCCGTCATCAGCAATATCAATCAAAATATAAACAACCTGTCCCGCGAATTGATGTTATCCCCGTGGGAAGCCGACGTATGGGAATTAATATAATATTTATTATAA
>CAJOQY010000159.1 GCA_905236835.1 uncultured Oscillibacter sp.
CCCTCAATCATGGCCGCTAAAAAATTCACCGTACCGCGAATCAACGGAATCCCCAGAACCGGATACCGGTCTTTGATAAATTTCAAATTTTCCACTTTTTCCACAAGATTCCCGTCCTGATCCCGGATGACAATCGCCTGTTTTTCAGGGCCGCGCATTAAAATGCCCTCAATCAGCGCCTGTCCGCCGATACTGGTCTGAAACGCCGGACAAGTATTATTATTTATATTATTATTTTTATTTTCGTCCATAAGTCGTTATATAAATTCCTTTCCAAGAGTTTTTATTTCCCGCCGCGCTCCGCGCGGCTTCCCCCTTACAGGCACGGCGCAAGCCGTGGGGATTTACGCCGCGCCGTTTTCCGGCAGACTGATTGTCACGACCGCGCCGCCGCCGGACGCGTTGCCGATGGTAAATTCCCCGCCGTGCCGCGTGACGATTTCATCACAGACGGCGAGGCCAATCCCGTTGCCGCGCGCCTTCGATGATCCTTTATAAAATTTCTGTTTGACAAACGGCAGTTCATCCTCCGGGATACCCGGTCCGTAATCGCGAATCCGGACAATCTGTCTGCCGCCCTCACGCCGCAGTGACGCCGTGATTTTCTTTCCCGCGCCGCCGTGTTTGGCGGCGTTGTCGAGGACGTTGCAGAATACTTGTTTTAATCTCTCCGGATCGCCGGGAATCGCCGGGAAAATTTCGTCGTCCACCTGATAATCCAGCGAGATTCCCTCTTGTTTGAACAATTCCCGATAAGTAAAAATAGCGTCCTCAAATTCGGGCTGTAATTCCATCTGTTCGATACGGAGCGTAAATCTTCCGTCCTCCATGCGGGAGAAAGCCAATAATTCCTCTACCATGATGGACAATCGCCGGGTTTCGTTTAATATAATCCGGATACCGCGCCGCATTTGTACCGGATCGCCCGCCGGGTCTTCCAAAATCGTTTCGCCCCATCCGTTGATCGCCGTCAACGGCGTTCGCAATTCATGTGATACGGAAGAAATAAACTCTGATTTCATTTTTTCATTTTGACTGATTTTGAGCGACATATTATTAATGCCCTTTACCAGTTCGCCGAGTTCGTCCGGATATGTTTTATCAACCGTAAATCCGTAGGACCCGGAGGAAATTCTTTTCGCGGCGTCGGTGACTTCCACAACCGGCTCCACGACGTTATTAATAAATAACAAATTCGACGCGACGACGAGAATCATGCACAGCGCGGCGATCAGGAAAATCGCGAGACAGGCCAGCCATACCTGACGATTGACCCATTTTAAAGAAGTCACGACGCGCAGGACGCCGCGCACGCGTCCGCCGGATACCAAAGGATGCGACACGGCCATGATATGCTCTCCCGTTTCCGGGTCCGTCCCCCGGAACGCGGTCATAAGATTATTAGACAGCGCGCCGCTGATGTCATCCGTACCGGGCAGACTTCCGGCGGTCAGTCCGGATGTGGATACAATAATTCTTCCGCTGGCGTTGGTGAATTGCAATTCCAGCCGGTTGCGGTCCTCGAACCGATCCGCCGCCTGTACGGCGCGGATATTATAGCTTGTGTAGCCGCTGTTCATGAAATATTCGTTGAACGAATTGGCAAGCGCCTGCGCGCGGGTTTCCAATCCCTTTTGAATCGTGCCGAAATAATAATTTGAGATACCGACGGAAAACAGAATCACGATAAACGACAGAATAGAGAAAATCGGCGCGATCGTATTCAGAATCCAGCGTTGACGCAGTCCCCGCACGCGCGGGGAACGCCATTTTTTGATATTATTTTTAATATGATTAATATAATTAATAATATTATTTTCTTCCGGCATAAATTAAAATCCCCATTTATATCCAAATCCCCACACGGTTGTGATATATAACGGATTCTGCACGTTGTCCTCGATTTTCAGGCGCAGACGCCGGATATTGACATCAACGATTTTCAAATCGCCGAAATAATCACGGCCCCAGACGCGGTCCAGAATATCCTCGCGGGACAACGCTTTCCCCGGGTTTTCCATGAAATAGCGCATAATCGAATATTCCACTTGAGTTAATTTCACGCGTTCGCCGTTTTTCTCAAGCGTGCGGTTGCGGGTGTTCATGAGAAACGGCGGCTGGCGGATTTCGCCCGTTGATGTCGGGTCCTCCCCGCCGGAACGCCGGAACAGCGCGTCCACGCGCGCGGTTAATTCGGCGGGCGAAAACGGTTTTGTCACATAATCGTCCGCGCCGGTCATCAGTCCCGTGACTTTGTCCATTTCCTGTGAACGCGCGGTCAGCATGATAATGCCGATTCTGGAATTTGTCGCCCGGACGCGGCGGCAGACCTCAAAGCCGTCAATGCCGGGAAGCATAATATCCATTAACGCCACGCGCGTGTCGGGATTGTCTTTTAACAATTCCAGCGCCTCTTCGCCGCTGCGGGCTTCCATCACGTCATAACCCGCCCGCCTGAGATTAATCACCACAAAGCTCCGAATACTGTCCTCGTCCTCCATGATTAATACTTTCCGCATGAATGCCCGCGCCCCTTTCCGGAATTTTTTTAATAATAATATTTAATTTGATTATTTGAATCAAGGGTTGAATCCCCCCGGCGCACTCCGTGCGCCACCCCCCTTTGACAAGGGGGGCAAGAAAGCGCGTTTTGTACCCTTGTCTCCCCTGTTAAGGGGGGATGGCGGACGCGTCAGCGTCCGTCAGGGGGGTTCTTTCACCGCAAATTGTCGTTTTAATAATATTTAATTATCCCCGGCGAGCCATTCCCGAAGGATCAAACTGAACGCGCCGCGTATATCGGCTTCTGACAAAGGCGGATCAAAATCCGCGCTGGCCTCTAACAATTCAGCCGTATAAATCGTATCCGGCTGACGGCTTAACGTGAACCGTTCCCCGCGCACGGATCG
>CAJOQY010000160.1 GCA_905236835.1 uncultured Oscillibacter sp.
AGTGAGAATAAATTTCCCACGCCGTAATCCACAATCGCTGTCATGTCACACGCTCCATATTTAAATCCATTACCCTGTTTTCCCTGTGGCCAAAAGACTGTAAATTATTTTTACTATACAGTTTATAATTTTATATTTTAATATATTTATATTTTTAATATTTTATAATACCCCTTTGGTACTCGGAATCTCGTCGGCGTGTTTGGGATCCATCGCGACGGCCATTTTTAACGTCCGGCCCATGCCTTTGAATATCGCCTCTATAATATGATGCGTATTTTCGCCCGCCATTTGATAAATATGCGCCGACGCCGGACAGTTGCGGACAAACGCCAGCCAAAACTCTTGCGCCAGTTCCGTGTCGAAATCACCGACTTTTTGCGTTAATAAATTCACTTTCCATCCCAAAAAATCGCGTCCGGACAAATCAACCGCGCATAAAATCAACGTCTCGTCCATGGGCAACAAAAACTGTCCGTAACGCGTGACGCCGCGTTTGTCGCCCAACGCCTGTGTAAAGGCCTGCCCCAGACAGATGCCAATATCCTCCGTCGTGTGATGATAATCCACGTCAACATCGCCATCACAGGTAATATTTAAATCAAAATCGCCGTGGCGCGTGAACAATTCCAACATATGATTTAAAAATCCGCACCCGGTATGAATTTCACTCTTGCCCGATCCATCGAGATTGAAATATAATTTAATCCTCGTTTCGTTCGTGTTCCGCTCGATATTCGCTGTACGCATAAGCAAAACCCCTTAATTTTATATATAATTTATATATAATCCCGCGTTATTCCATCATTTCCCGCACGGTTTCCAACAGTTTCGCCATCTGTTCCCGGCTTCCGATTGTAATCCGGACAAAGCGATCCAATCTCGGCGCGTCGAACCAGCGGACCAGAATCCCGCGCGATTTTAATCCCCGATACAAATCCCCGCCGGATATGCTCTCATGCGCCGCGAATATAAAATTCGCCCGCGACGTGAGAACCGTAAAGCCGATAGATTTCAAATCACGCGTGATTTTCTCCCGGACCGCGATAATTTCACTCGTACAGCGTTTAAAATAATCTATATCGCTTATCGCCGCCGCCGCCGCTAAAATAGATAAGCGATTAATATTATACGGATTCCAGCTGTATTTCACCCGATTGAGATTCTCAATCAAAATTTGACTGCCCATGCCAAATCCGACGCGTCCGCCCGCCAACGACCGGCTCTTTGAAAACGTCTGTACAACCAATAAATTTTGATACTTTTCAATCAACCTGACACAGCTTTCCGCGCCGAAATCAACATACGCCTCATCAATCACAACCACGCGTTCCGGATTGGATTTTAATAATCTCTCGATCTGATCGATTTCAATCGCCATTCCTGTCGGCGCGTTCGGATTGGCGATAAAAACCGTTCCCGGAAAATCAAGATAATCATCAATATCCAATACAAAATTATCTTTTAATTTTATAATTTTCGCGTCTAATCCAAATAAAGCCGACTGCGCCTGATAAAATCCGTAAGTAATATCCGCGTAGGCGACGGGTTTTCCCTGTCCGCAGAACGCCCGGAACGCGAAAGCCAATATTTCATCCGATCCGTTGCCGGGGATAATATTTTCCGGCTTAATATTAAAATTATTATAATAATCCGCGACGGCTTGTATTAATATTCCGCATTCCGGATCCGGATATAAATATAATTTCCCGACTTCCTCACGGGAGATGATATCCATCACCTTCGGCGACGGCGGAAACGGGCTTTCATTCGTGTTTAATTTAATAAAATTATTTTCTTTCGGCTGTTCGCCGGGCGTGTAAGGCGATAATACTTCCGCCTCGCGGGATAAATATATATTATTCATTTTTTTCATCCTCCCGATTTCCCTCCGCTTCCGGCGTATTATTATTATTATTATTATTCTCTTTCCGGATTAAAACCGATCTCGCGTGGGCGTGTAATCCCTCACGCTCCGCGAATGACGCGATAGAATCCGCGACGCTTTCAAACGCTTGCGGCGCATAGTATATAAAGCTGGATTTCTTTACAAAATCATCAACGCTTAACGGCCCGGAGAATCTCGCCGTCCCGGATGTCGGCAGCGTATGATTCGGCCCCGCGAAATAATCGCCCAGCGCTTCCGGCGCGTGGCGTCCCAAAAATACGCTCCCCGCGTTTCGGACTTGCGATAACATATCAAACGGGTTTTCCACGCATAATTCCAAATGCTCCGGCGCGATTTGATTGGCGATTTCTATCGCCTGATTTAAATTTTTCGCGACAATCAATTTGCCGTTCGTTTTTAACGCTTTCGCGGCGATCTCATATCGCGGCAG
>CAJOQY010000161.1 GCA_905236835.1 uncultured Oscillibacter sp.
CAGGTACGCCCCCAGCGCTATCGCGAACACGCCGACTCTCGCTTTTGTCTCCACCAGCATATCAAATCCCCCAGTTTATATAATTTTATATAAATTTTATATATTTTTATATAAAATTTTTATTTCGCGTCAATTTCACGGATTTCAAAACCGCGCCGAACCGCGTCCCGCGCCTGTTGGAGCGTGTCAAACTCCCCGCCGAAGATCATTTGAATGATTAAATTTCCAATCGCCGTCCCTTCCACGGGTCCGGCGTAGACCGGCAGTCCCGTACTGACAGCCGTCATTTCGTTTAAATACATATCCTGACAGCCGCCGCCGACGATATTAATGCTTGTGTAATTTTTACCGGTTAATTTGATTAAACTTTTCACCGCTTCCGCGTAACACATGGACAGGCTTAAATATACGCACTGCATGATTTCCCCCACGGTCTTGGGGACTTCCTGTCCGGTTTTTTCACACGCGTATTTCACCGCGTCGATCATGCTGTCCGGGGAGAGAAAGATTTCATCATTGACATCCACGACGGAAATAAAATCCCGCGCGCCTTTCGCGGCTTCTATCAAATCCGGAAAGCTCCATTGTCCGCCGTCGGCGTATTTGCTTTTCTGTCCGGCGATATACGCCGTGCCGTTGAGTTCGCGCCGGATGGACTGAATCATCCACAATCCCATGATATTTTTCAAATAACGATAACGATGCCACGCGCCGCCCTCGTTCGTGAAATTTTGCGCGCGGGATTCTTCCGTTGTAATGGGCTTTTCATTCTCCACGCCCAATAAAGACCACGTTCCTGACGACAAATAAACGGCGTTGTCGTCTTTCGCGGGGACGGCCAGAAACGCCGATCCCGTGTCATGCGTGGCCGGCAATATCACAGTCGCGTTATATCCGATCCGATCCCGTATCTCCGGCGACAATTCGCCGACAATCGTCCCCGGCATGGATAAATCCTGAAATAATTTTTCCGGGAAATTTAATTTTTTGATCAAATCAAAATCCCATATATTTTTTCTCGCGTCAATCAGATTCGTACTGGTCGCGTTGGTATATTCCTGTTTTTTCACGCCGGTCAATAAAAAATGAAAATAATCCGGAATCATGAGTAAACTTTCGGCCTGTTCCAGATATTCCGGATGTTCCCGCTTTAACGCCATTAACTGATAAATCGTATTAAACGGCTGTTTCTGAATCCCGGTTCGGGCGTATAATTCGCGCGGGGATATGATTTTTTCAATCACTTGATCCATGCCGTCCGTGCGGCTGTCCCGGTACGCCACCGCGTCGCCTATGATCTTATTTTTTTGATCCAATAACACGAAATCGACGGCCCATGTGT
This sequence comes from uncultured Oscillibacter sp., assembly GCA_905236835.1. Taxonomy (GTDB): domain Bacteria; phylum Bacillota; class Clostridia; order Oscillospirales; family Oscillospiraceae; genus Oscillibacter. The sequence goes on from CAJOQY010000161.1 coordinate 1,343, forward strand.
CAATGCCGATTGTCGCCGGGATTTTGCCCGCCGCCTTACACGCTTTCAGGCCGTTAAGAATCCCGTTCCAGAGGTGATCCATGTCCCAGCAGTCATGGCCGTTCCGGCGGACCTGTTTATTATCAAATCTATATAATTCCTCTAAAATAATTTTTCCGTCCCGCGCGCTTCCGAGAATATGCCGTCCGCTTGACGCGCCTATATCAATCGCCAGATAATATTTATCCAAACAAAGCCCCCCTTTTTTTATTTTTATTTTAATTTAAATTTAATTTTAATATAAAATATATTATTTGATAAGGACCTGACTTGTAAAATTCAGGGACTTGATTTGCGGCCATATATCGCAATCATAAGCGCCGGGAGAAATGTTCCCCCGGCGGATAATTTTAATATTTTATTATAATTTAATTATAATATTATAATATTACGCGTTGCCGAGCGTCTCCGGGGAAAGATTCGTCACGGGATACGCGGTCGCGTCGCCGTCCACCGGCGTGACAAGATACGCTTTTTCCACGTCGTTCAGACTGGTCAGATACGGCGTTTCCAGACAGCTTTTGAGCGCGGCGGCGTTCTTGAATTTCTCGACATTCGCCGCGCCGTCTTTCACCGGCGCGATGGTACCCGCCCCGGCCACACAGCCGCCCGGACACGCCATGCCTTCTAATAAATAGCCGTCGCGCTTACCGGTCTTGGCGAGCATGAGCATTTTGCGGCATTCGCGCAGGCTGTTCGCGCTTTCGATCTGAACCTGACGATCCGGGGCCAAATGCGAAATCGTCTCGGCCACAGCCGCCGCCACTCCGCCGCTGACCGCGAATCCGCGTCCGTATCCGGTGCCGTTTTCCAGCTTCTCTTCCGGATCTTCCTCAATCGTATTAAAATCAATCCCCTTGGCGTCGAATATGCCCTGCGCTTCCTCGAATGTCAATACAAAATCAACATCCGAGCGAATCGTCCGCCGGTTGGCTTCGGCTTTCTTCGCCGCGCACGGCCCAATAAACACCACTTTGCAATCCTGATATAATAATTTCACCATGCGCGCCGTGATAACCATCGGCGTCAACGCCATTGAGACATTTTTAGACTCTTTCGGGAATAATTTTTTACACATCATGCTCCACGCCGGGCAGCAGCTCGTACCCATCCACGGCATTTTCTCCGGGACTTCCTCCAAAAACGCGTGGGCTTCCTCCACGGTACACAAGTCCGCGCCGATCGCCACTTCCACCACTTCCGAGAATCCGACCTGACGCATGGCGGCGCGGATTTTCCCCGGCGTGGCCGCTTTGCCGAACTGCCCCACAAACGCCGGGGCGACAATCGCGATGACTTCCTCTCCGCGCTGAATCGCCCGCACCGTCTGGAATATCTGGCTTTTATCCGCAATCGCCCCAAACGGGCAATTTACCAAACACATTCCGCAATTGACGCATTTATTATAATCAATTTTCGCCCGCCCCAATTCATCCGATCCGATCGCGTCCATACCGCAGGCGGCGGCGCACGGACGCTCAATGCGGGAAATCGCCGTGTAGGGGCATTGGTTATAGCATTTGCCGCATTTGACGCATTTCGATTGATCAATATGGCAATGCTTTCGCTCATCCAGATAAATCGCCTTTTTCGGGCAGACATTCATGCACGGATGGGACAGACAGCCCTGACAGGAATCCGTGATTCTGATCTGCTTGGGCGGGCATTTGTTGCACGCGAAGGGAATAATATTTACCAGCGGCTTTTCAAAATGCTTTTTGGATTCCGCGTCGCTGACTTCCGTCAGTTCGCGCACCGTCGCGCTGAGGGGCTGATGTTCCTCCGGGTCCTGCATATTCAGACCCAGCGCGAGCCGGAGCCGTTCTTTTAAAATCGCGCGTTCCAGAAACACGTCCGCGCGATGCAGAGCGACTTCCCCGGGGATCATTTTATACGGGATTTCGTTCAATCTGCTCAAATCGCCGTCCTCGTATGCCAATAACGCCACTTCTTTGAATACATTCCGGCGAATGTCATCCACCGCGCTGTGTACGCCTCTCATAATCCATTCATCTCCTTAAAATATTTTCCCATATTACGCCGTCTTTATAAAATTCAGACGCCCCTCGTGAATCTTATTATATTATACAAACGCGCTCTTTGCAAGGGGTTTTTCATAGGATATAATATACAATGCAAATAAAATAAAAAGCCTCATCCCCTGTCCCGTTTTCCCTTTCATCATAGCGGGACAGGGGGTGAGACTTTCGCGCGATAAAATTAAAATTAAAATCTTAATCCCGCAGGGACAGGCCGATCCGGTTTCGCTTTTCGTCCACGTCAATGACCGTCACATCCACGACATCGCCGACGGATAACACCTCCGACGGATGCCGGATATAACGATCCGCAATCCGTGAGATATGCGCCAATCCGTCATGATGAACGCCAATGTCTATAAACGCGCCGAAATCCATGACGTTCCGAACCGTGCCGGTTAATTTCATGCCGGGCTTTAAATCCGATATAGACAAAACATCCGTCCGCAAAATCGGCTTTGGCAGTGAGTCCCGCATATCGCGCCCCGGCTTGATCAATTCGCCGATTACGTCCAACAGCGTCGGGACGCCCGTTTTGATCTCCTCCGCCGCGCGTTCCACGCCGTATGATTCCACCTGACGCCGCAAATCGCCCAATTTGCCGGATTTCACGTCCATAAGATGATAATTCATGAGATTCAATAACGCTTCCGCCGCCGGATACGATTCCGGATGTACCGCCGTATTGTCCAATATATTTTCGCTCTCCGGGACGCGCAGAAATCCCGCGCACTGCTGATAGGCTTTCGGCCCCAGTTTCGGGACTTTTAATAATTGCTTTCTGGATAAAAACGCGCCGTTTTCCTCGCGGTATAACACGATATTTTTCGCCGTCGCGCCGGTCAAGCCCGCCACGCGCCGCAGAAGCGACGGCGACGCGGTGTTGACATCCACGCCGACCGCGTTGACGCAGTCCTCCACAAC
>CAJOQY010000162.1 GCA_905236835.1 uncultured Oscillibacter sp.
AATAAATCCACATAATCCGACGGGACCGGGACTTCCAGCCCGTCGCGGGCGTAAATCGTCATGTCGCCTTCCCGCCATGTCTCGATCCGGCCTCCGCCCTCACAGCCGGTCAGCAGAAATAATATCACAGCCACGGGAAGCAGTCCCCAAAGCCAGCCTTTCATGTCGATATACCTCCCGTCTTTCAATCGCAATGATACAGCCATGTCACGCCGGAATTTCCCCCGCAGTCGATTAACAGCGATGACTCATTGGCCCACGCGTAATCCCGGATTTGTCCGCCCGCGTTTCCGGCGTCCAGCCGCTGTCCCTCTCCGGTGCGTATGTCGATCAATAAAATTTCATCCGCCGCCGTTTCCGATTCGTCCGAGACCGGAGCCGCCAGCCGTCCGCCGGAGGGCGAGAATTTCGCGCCGTCCGGATAATGCCCCGGAAATTCAGTCTGATTTAAAATCATGCCGTCCGCGCCGATACGCAGTAAAAACAGCGTTTCATCCGCGTTATTATTATTATTTTCACGAATCATCGCCGCGTTTCCGTTCGCGCTGACGCCATGTACGGTCAGATAATCATCCGCCGCGTTGAAATCCAGCGCCGCGACATTGCCCGTTGTGGCGTCCGCGAGGGCGAACTTCCGCGTATCATCCCGGCTGTCCGTGATTTCCACAAAAATATTTTTATCCGATATAAAGCCGTGCAATAATTTCCGCGTGTTTTTCGCGGGCATCAGCAAATGCTCTTCCCCGGTGGCCGTATCCAGCGCCCAGACCGCGTCGCCGCCGGATTGCTCATCCGTATGATCGGAACAATAGGCAAGATAGCGTCCGTTGGGGCTGAGTACGGGATTGCCCGTCCGGAACAGTCCGCCGCCCTCTTGAAGTTCCGACAGGATTTCCGCGCGGGTCCGCCCCTGAAACGCGTCCGCGCTAAGCCGGACAGCCGTCTGTGATTCCGGGTCAATCCGCCAGATTCCCAAATCCGTGCAGGCCAGATATACGCCGCCCGCGCTTAAAAACAGGAATCTTGACACATCCCATTCTTTCGGCGTGACGCTGTCCGCCGACAGCCGGAGAAATTCCGCGTTAAAACTCCCGGCCCCGTCCTCCAGCGCGATTACAAAACTGTCCGTGTCCTGATTCGCCGCCGCTTTCCGGATCGGGATATTATTCGGTCTGTCCGCCACTTTCCGCGCGCTCTCCGGCTTTTGGAATCCCACCGACAGCCGTTCAGCGGCATAATCATTCCGCGTATTTAATAACATATCCGGCGTCTGTTCCGGGAAGGGAGATAAAACCAGCCCCGCCGCGTATATCAGGCAAACCGCCGCCGCTAATAATAATCCGATTTCTTTTTTCATGCCGATTCCCTCCCGATCCGAAACGCTTTCTGTTTTTCTCCCGCGCCGTTTTCGCGCCGTCTGTTTTCTCCCGCGTCTCTGTGTGTTATCATACACGCCTCAAACCCGGATTTCACCACATTTTCATGACGAAAAAGTGACAGTTCGGAGGAAATCATGACAGTTTTCTAAAAATAGTAACAGATTGGTAAAAGCCCCCAAAAATAGTATCTAATATTTGGCGATTACGACGGTTTCAGAAACTTTTCCGCGCGTTTTTTGGACAACAAAAACCGCTTTACAGATTCAAAAAGTGATCAATTTTCCGGAAAACGCGGCGTAAAAAATAAAAATAACCGGATTTAAAAAATTTTAACAGGCATGATTCAATCCCTGTCCGGCATATACTAACGGACGGGGTGATAACATGGACAAAGAAATCCGGAATAAATATCTTTTCTGGATTATTTTCACGGAAGCCGTCGGCGCGCTGTCCGGATGGCTGACGCGGGACGGGGTAAATTTTTTCAACGCGTTTATGACAAAACCGCCGCTTTCCCCGCCCTCGGTTGTGTTTCCCGTGACATGGGCGATTCTTTATCTCCTGATGGGAATCGGCGCCGCGCGGATTGACATCAAGCGAATCCCGAAATCCCGTTCGCGCGCTTTATGGCTTTATTTATTGCAATTAGCGTTTAATTTTCTCTGGAGTATTGTCTTTTTCAACGTCCGGGCGTATTTGTTCGCGTTTCTCTGGCTGGCCGTCTTATGGCTTATCATTCTCGCGATGATACTGGAATTCCGCAAAATCGACTCCCGCGCGGCTTGGATGCAAGTCCCGTATTTGTTCTGGGTCCTTTTCGCCGGATATTTAAATCTCGGCGTCTGGGTTCTGAATAAATAATAAAAAAATAAAATATAAAACGCCGCCGGAATATCCCGGCGGCGTGATTTTATAAATTTTTTATTTTATTATTTTATTTACAAATAAATATTTTAAATTAATTTTTTATTCATATTCCTCAATCGCCTTTACCAGCGTTTCCCGGCCCTGTTCCGCGAGCGTGATAAACTGGAAAATTTTCTCGCTCCATCCGGCGATAATATTTGTCCGCTCCCCGTAAAACTGCTGTGTGCCGTATCCCTGTAAATCCACGGCGTGAACCCAAAGGCGATCCCCTGTCTTTTTCCGGTACTCGTCCGCGAGGGTCTGGACAGGCTTGTCTTTATACCATCCGCCGCCCGCGTTGCATTCGTTGTCGGAAAAAATAATCAGTCGATCCGCGGTAATATCATCCCAGAGCATTTTCTGAAACGGCAGATACATATCCGTTCCGCCGTTCGCTTTCGCCCGGAGCGTCTCACGAATAATATCCAAATGACGGGAGACCGCGATTTTCTCAATCTCCGTATGAAATATATAAAAAATCGCGTTGTCGCAGAGCCTGTTCGCGATCAGTCCAAGCATCATGCCGATTTCCACACAGCGCACGGAAGATTTTCGGCTGATAAGCCCGCTCATGGAGCCGGACACGTCCACGGCAATGACCGTCGTGCCGGGCAGTTTCGGCATATTCCCTATAGAAGCGTCCACGGCGTTTTCCAGCGCGTCCAGAGCGCGCGAACCGGCAATATCGGCAATGGATTTATACGCCGCCAGAAACCGGAACGGGAGCTGTCCGGATTTGCGCACGGCTTCCGGATTCTCTATGCGCCGCCATACGTTCTCAATATTCGCCGGATTCGCCCGGATAATATTTCTCAGATTCCGCAACAGCGCCATATAGCCCACTTTTCCGCTGTCAATCAGATTTTCCCATGTTTCGGCGTTGTTGCCCTTGGCGGACAGTTCCGTCTCCCATGTGACGGGCGTTTTCAGGTTGTTTTCCAATACGCGTTTCCAAAGCGCGGATTGATTTTCGTCTTTCGGACACGGGCGGCACAGGCATAATATATCCCGCATTTTGACGGTTTTTCCAGCGCCTTTATATTTCGCCAGCGTATATTCGTCAAATCCGCTTAAAACGTCGTTAATCCCTTTTTTCAGCGAATTCGGAACGGGTTTGCCAAATTCGGCAAGATAAAACGCCATGATTTCCGTTATATCATCGCCGCGCGTAGATACGCGCCGGACAGCATCGCGCGCGAACGGTTTGCCGGTTTCCTCATGCGCCAGATACGCGGTCAGAACGTGCGGCACGGATCGCATATGAAATTCCCGGCGGGCGAACGCCGCCAGATTAGACACAAATCCCGGATCGGACCGGATCACGGCCTTGATATTCTCGCGCATTGCCTCGCTGTTGTCACCGTAATATTTACCTTCATTGAAAAAACTTGTCAAGACCTGTGTGACAAGGCGTGATTTCGCGTCCATCTCATACGCGGCGTGTCCGCTTTGATTGACTGTCTCAATCGTCCGCGGCGCGTTGAATTTGGCCATTTCCAGCCCCCCTTATCAAATCATATAAAAATTATAATAAAATTATAATAAAAATAAAAAAACAGGCGAACGCGGTAAAATCGCAATCGGTTGGCGGCGCGTGGCCGCCGGAGCCTTTCCAAGCCCGGATAATCGTTTTTAAGACGAAGTAACCGACTGGCGCAACACGCGTTTTGCCTGTAAGTATAAAAAGCGGAGAAAAGCGATAACGGCATACAAAAGCGCTCTGACCGCTGAGCTACGCCATGTCCGGAGACAACGGCGGCGGGATTTGAACCCGCGACCTCTCGACCCTGACTCGAAGTAACCGTCATACGCACTGCCGCTTTTTATCATAAACGCGAACGGATAAAATCAAAAACAGTTTTGCGTCCGCGAACGGACGCCTTCTGGAGTCGAACCAGAGAGTAATCGTGACAAGATTACAGCCGAAGTAACTGTTTTTCGCAATGCCGCCGCGCTTATATATTAAATTATATAGCGTAAAATTCCGTCTGTCAATGGTTTGCTGAAAGATTTTGAAATATCCGCCCGACGCAAGCGGGAATTTCCCGGAAATTTTTGATGATTTCATCCGGATTGACAACCTGTCCGAAGCCGTAAGACGCGAAAATAAACGGGATTCCGGCCTGCTTGGACGCCGTTTCATCTCCCTCCGTATCGCCGATATAAACGGCGTGTTTGATTTTATTCCGCTCCATGACAAGCCGGATATTATCCGCTTTGGATTTGCCGATTCTGTTGGCTTCCTCAAAATCACAAAAATATGATCCCAGTTTATGTCCTTCCAGAAACGCCGGAATATATCCCGCCTGACAGTTGCTGACGATCATTAAATTATATTTTTCCCGCAATATTTTTAATACTTCTTCCACGCCGTCATATAAAATCCCGCCGGTTTTCCGTAGGGATTCCGTTTCCGCCTCGCCGCATAATTTGATTAATTCCAATTGCCGTTCTTGGGGCAGTTCCGGCCATAACGCCGCCGCTATCGCGTCCATTTGTTTCCCCATCAGCGGGCGAATATCTTGGACGGTCAAGCGCCGGGAGATACGCGCGTATTCTTCCTGTACGCGGCTCCAGATTTCGGCCAGACGTTCCGTTGAATCCCACAACGTCCCGTCCAGATCAAATATCACGGCCTGTTTTTTGATTTGCTGATTCAAATTTTATTCATCCCAATTCTCAAACGCCGTCAATTTATAATAATACAGGCATATATTCTCATAATGCCCGTCTTTCATCCGGAAACCGCGTTTCAATGATTTCTTTCAAACGGATCAATCCGCGCCCGGTAATTTTCTAAAAACAGCGGCGTCATCTGATCCGTATAAGCCACAAGGGAATATTCCCCGCCGGACAGACACCAGTCATATAATAAAGCGCGTTCCCACATGGCATACGCCCGCAGGATTTCCCCCGCCGTGCGATCCCGACGCAGTTCGCCCCGTTCCAATCCCTGTGAGATAATCCGCCGTAAAAGTTTGAAATAAATCCGATTCCGATCCAAAAGGCTTTTTTCCCCGCGCGCCAGAAGCTGTGTGGACAACAGCCGCGCCAGCAGATCCATAGAAATTCCGCTGTCAATCATGACGAACAACTCATGATTCAGCCATATCAACGTGTCCACACAGCCCATGGCCGGATCCATGACCGCGCTCAACTGTTCGTATTTTTCATCAAATACATAGGCAAGCGTACCCAATAACGCGTCTTTTCCGTCAAAATAATGATAAAACGATCCCTTGGAAGTCTCGGATTCAAATACTATATCCTCAATCGTCGTGTCGTCGTAACCCTGCTGATAAAATAGCTTCCACGCGGCGGAGATAATGCGTCCGCGCGTGTTCCGGCTGTTTTTTCGCGGCATTATCCCCGCCTCCCCGCGTGATTTATTATGATAATTATTATTATAAATTTATAATTATAAATTCGCGTCCAGAACGCCGCGGAACGCCGTCTCCGGCATGACCCCAATTTTCCGGTCAATCATTTCGCCGTTTTTGAAAAACACCACATTGGGAATGCTCTGGACCTGAAAGCGTTCGGCCAGTTCCGGCTCGTCGTCCACGTTGACTTTGCCGACCGTCACTTTGCCTTCATAGGCTTTGGCGAGACCGTCAATCACGGGAGAGACCATTTTGCACGGGCCGCACCAGTCCGCCCAGAAATCCACCATCGCCAGCGGCGCGGCTTTGACAACGTCATCAAAATTATCGCCTGTCAGATTTTTTACGGACATATTCAATTCCTCCTGATATAAAAATAATAAAATAAAATAAATATATCGCGTTTCTATTCCGATTCCTTTTTAGAATACCACATTTTATAGAAAATACAAGCCTGTTTTTCCATAAAATTTCCCCGGCTGAAAAATTCTCCCGAAAAGCGCGGATAGAACTTGACGGGATTTGTGAAATCCTGTATAATTATCAGGATTTTCGCGCGGAATGTCGGCGAGACCGGAAAGCCTTTCGGCTTGCGTCTGATTGGCGGGACAGGTTTTTCCCGCTTCCCATCTGATTTTCGCCGCGCTCCGTCTTTCACCGCGTTCCCGCGAACCGTTCGCCGCGAATTCTTTTTTCAGAGAGAGGGTCTGACATGAGACGTTTCAAATTCATAAAACCGCTGGCGGTCTGCTGTATTTTGATTTTCCTGCTGACCGCTAACGCCTCCGCTTCTTTTTCCGATACCGAGGGCCACTGGGCGGAAGCGATTATCAACAAGTGGAGCCAGAGCTACGGCCTCCTCGGCGGTTACTCCGACGGTACTTTCCATCCGGACGAATACATCACGCGCGGCGCGTTCGCCGGTATCATGAACCGTTTCATGCACTATCCCAACCGCTCCGATCCGTCCGTGTTCCCGGATATTGAGGGCAATTACTGGGCCGACGCGATTCTGAGACTGCATAGCGCCGGGGTTTACCGCGGCAACGGCGGCTACGCCTTCGCCACCGCCACGATCACCCATCAGCAGGCCGTGACCATGATTTCCCGCGCTTTTCAAATCTCAACGGATTATCCCGTCCCGCATTATCTCGACGAGGAATTTATAGAACCTTACGCGCGCGGCGCGGTATCCCAAATGACAGATATGGGTTATCTCAAAAATGTCGCGTGGGATACGTTCCGCCCGGATGATCCCATCACGCGCGCCGAAATCGTTCAGATTTTCAGCAATATCGTGGAGGATCTGGTCCAGTCCGCCGATCCGTGGTGGTATCGCTGCAACGGCAATCTCATGATCAACAGTCAGGCCGGCGCGACGCTCACCGGCGCGACGATCAACGGCGATCTGTTCATCGCCCCCGGCGTCGTCGGACCCGTGATTCTGCAAGATACGCAAATCAGCGGCACGGTTTATAATTTCAGCCCTATTACCGTGGAATACCGCTGGACGCCGTCTCCCACGCCCACGCCGGAACCCACTTCCACGCCGGAGCCGACATCAGATCCGACTATCCCGACGCCGACGCCTACATCCGCTTTTATCGGCCCCGTCCT
>CAJOQY010000163.1 GCA_905236835.1 uncultured Oscillibacter sp.
GGAGATAAATTTAAATCACGCGAGGAAATATAATATTTTCGCCATTTGTCCGCGGCTGATGGGATCATGCGGACGGAACGTGCCGTCCGAGAAGCCCTGTAAAATCTCACGCGCGGCCATAATTTGAATATGCGATTTGGCGTAATCGGGGATTAAATACGCGTCCGGGAAAGATAATTGCATATCAGACGGATAGCCCCGGTTCTGGCTCCGGCCTATCATGGCCGACGCTTGGGCGCGGGTCAGGCTGTTATTGGGGAGTAAATATAATCTTCCGTCCTCGCCTTCCGTGCCGCGCATGATATTTTCGGCGTATAAAGCCCTTAACGCCGGATACGCCGCTACGGGGATTTGATCCAGATCCGCGTAAGGCAGGATAATATCCGCGTAATCTTCGCGTTCCAAGCCGGAGGCGCGGGCGAGCATGACGGCGAATTCCACGCGGGTAATGGCGTCATAAGGATGATAGCCGCCGTCGGGATACGGTTCGGCGATGGATTGATTATATAAATAATCTATATAATCCGCCGCCCAGTAGCCGTCTATATCATTGAAGGCGTGGGCGTTTTCATTCCAAAACGGAATGTCTATGGAAGCGCGTCCGAGATTGCCGGAGGCGTCTTTCGCCGTAATCGTGATTCTGACAGGTTCGTAACCGTATTCGGGCGGCGCGAAGTAGAAGAATCCCCGATCCGGTTCGTAATAGAAATTATATATCTCATGGCCGTTATAAGTTAAAATAATATTATTTTTAGATAAAAATCCGTCCGTGTCGTCGCGGACTGTCCCCCAGATTTCGCCGGTTGAATAATCGCAATCTATCGCGGGGGGCGTATGGTCCATATAGCCGGGATAAGTGGCGACAATCTGATCGAGATATAAAATCGAAGTCGCGCCGGTGTCGCCGGCGTCCGGATGATTCGCCCAGCCGGCCCCCATTTGCGGGACAACCGCGTAACCGGCAATGGAAACGCCATTGTCAAGCGGGATATAAACCTGCCGCCATCCGGTATAATCGCACAACACGGCGGGAATATACGCCGGATTGCCGGAAGTATCTAACGCGATGAAATATAACTGACTGCCGGAGCCGTCGCCCAGAATCCACATGGAAACGCCGGTGTAACTGCCGTCTAACGCGGGCAGGGGCTGATTATATCTCCATTCGCCGCCAACGGCGAGATTATATCTCAAGGCGGCGGAAGCGCGACCGAATTGGACTTCCTCGCCGCCCACGGCCCGCGCGAGTTCCATGCCGGATCCATATCCGTCCGGATCCGTCTCGAAATCTTCCAGTTCGCGCAACGGCGGACGCGTAATCGTGACGGGAATATAAACGGATTTTTCCCCGGCGATCACGGCGATAGACCCCGTACCGGGCGTCGTGGCGGTATAAACCCCGGTTTCATAGAACGCGCCAAGCGGAACGCCGGATGCTATATCCGCGCCCGCGACCCAGTCAAACGCGTCCTGATCGGCTTTCAAATCCTGATGCGCCCACGACGCCGACGCGGTTAAATAAATACTGTCGCCGGGATTGAGATATAATTCAGATATAACGCGGCCATTGGCATCGCGGAGCGTGATTTCATCCGGCGTGGCGATGGCGTGAATCACGGCGTCGCCGGACGCGCCTCCGCCGCTGGCTGTGATTTTAATATCCCCGCCCCATCGCGGCGTCTGTAACATCGTATCTGATAAAATTCCGTCGCTGGCGCTGAAGGTGAAACCCGGATAGGCTTCCGAAAGGGGAAGTTCAGAATAAATCGGGAAATAATTCGTATCCACGGGATTAATATAAAAATTCGTCCGGCTTCCGGCAAGCAGATAACGATTTTCCGGACGGATATAAAAATGATCCAGAACGCCCGTGGACTGTCCGGACGCGAGTAATAAAATCTTCGTGGACACGGCGCGTTCGGCATTCTGTGAGGGCAGATTGATCACGCGGGCTAAATTAGAATCCGGCATTGTGGCGGAAATCGTGGTGGAGCCGCCGCCGTCCATGCAAAGCCCATAAGTACAGCCTAATTCAATCAATCTATCGGCGACGGAATTCAGCGTTGTGCCAATCGAATGCCCGCTTCTGCGTCCGTCAATGGTATATAAAATCACGCTTCCGTCAGGCCGGACGCCGACGGCTGTCCGGGGATCGTTTGACGCGCCGGGAATCCCGGAGGCCCGATGTCCGTCCTCGACGAGATTATATAACGCGCCGAGTCCCTGCCACACGTCGTTCCACTGGGGATTCGCCGCCGTGACGCTGATTGTAATCTCACTGCCGACAGGCAGATTGCGCATGGCTTCCAGCCACCATTCATCGGAACGGGAATTGACGGATAAAACCATTTGATTCGGGCCGAGATACGTCAAACCGGCTTTTTCCTCCACGCTTGTGACGCGCAGCCGGACCTGTCCGCCGATGGTCAGACTTCCGCCGATAATATCGCACACGGCGTCAATGCCCCATTCGGAATTACCTGTCGAATGCGAACGGTTAAAATCATAAGTAAATAAATAAATTCCGCCGTAAGATTCCCGGACTTTATTAATCGCGTCAATACGCCGCTGGACGCGCAGAAAATCCAGATCATAGCCGAAATCGGCGTTGACGCTCAATTCCGGACGGCCAATCATCGCGCTCCCGTCGCGGCGGAATCCAATCGCGTACAGGCCGCCGTCACTGCTCCGGATGACGCCGTCCGTCAGAACCAGTCCCACCGGGACGCCGGTGTCCATTTCAAAAAAATCGCCGTTAATCCCGCCCACAACGCGATAGCCGCTGGATTCCATGGTCCGGACCGTATTCGTCATACTGCTCATCTCCGTCGTGACGCTTCCATAATGCACCACCGGAGAAACTATCTCATTCGGATAATATGTAATATAATTCTCCGTGCGGTAATCAGATTGTGACGAACTCCAAAAGACATTTGTCGAAAGCCGCGTCTCCTGATGAATCGCCGTGTCATTTTGGCTGACATCATCGCCAAGCGCCCACGACGCCAGCGCGGGGACGCCAAAAGACAAGAGCAGCGCGCAAACGAAAGCCGTCAGTTTCCGGGATATTTCAAGCATATTATTATTATTTTTATTATTTCTTTTTTTCATTATAAAACACCTCACAGCGATTTAATTTTTATATTTTTATATTTTTATATTTTTATATTTTATCATCCCGCGGCAGAAATCGCAACGCCGATTGATAGAGCGGATTTTTCGGCCAGCCGGTCCGCTCCGCGACCTGTCTGACGGCGTCTTTCAGGCGCGCGCCGCTTTGATAGATAGATATAATCTCTTTTACGGCCTCTTCCATGGAAATTTCCGGGGTTGATTGTATTTCCGCGCCGTGAATAATTAACACATATTCGCCGCGCGGCGCGTTCTCCTGATAATATTCCAACGCCTGTCCAAGCGTCGTCCGGGTGACTTCCTCGTGAATTTTCGTCAGTTCCCGGCATAACGCGATTTTCCGGTTTTCGCCGAAATACTCGAGCAAATCCGCGAGCGTCGCGCGCAGTTTGTGCGGGGCCTCGTGGAATATCATCGTCCGCGTTTCCCCGCGCAGGGAATTTAAACGCTCCCGGCGGTTTTTCTGATTCACGCTTAAAAACCCCTCAAACGTAAATCTGCCGGTCGGCATTCCGCTGACGGCCAGCGCGTCAATGGCCGCGCAACAACCCGGAATCGCGATGACCTGAATTTCATTTTCCGCGCATAATCTGACCAGATCCTCCCCGGGATCCGAGATCGCCGGGGTCCCGGCGTCCGTGATCAACGCGCAAGTCTCACCGCTTAACACGCGCTTTACAATCGCGTCCCCGGCGGATTTGTGATTATGCTCATGATAACTGACCAGCGGCTTTTGTACGCCGAAATAATTTAACAGTTTCGCCGATACGCGGGTATCTTCCGCCGCGATAAAATCCGCGTTTTTGAGCGTATCGACAGCGCGCGGGGAAAAATCGCCCAAATTTCCGATGGGCGTCGCCACCAGATATAAAACGCCGCTCATGAATTCAATAACCGCCTTTCGGGATGTGATAAATTCCAGCGATATTCAATCAAAATTTTTAAAACCGCGTTAAATTTTATTATTTTATTATAATCGTTTTCGTTCTGTTATTCAATACTGTTTTTCATATTCGCGCGTCGCGGCGTCCGGCGTTTTTTGAAACGGACAGTCCCGCGCCGTCTTTATTTCCGCATAGCGTCAATCAAAGCGGGAAGCGTGGTCTCAAAATCAACGCCGTACCATGGTTGACTGGGATTTTTTAGCGTTACGCGGATGGTTTCCGCCGTGTAATCCGCCGCTAATTTAATCGCGGACCGCAAATCCCGTCCACGCAGAATCGCGCCGACGCAGACACTGGAAAACAAATCCCCGGTCCCGTGATATTTCGCCGGAATCAAATCATTCTGATAGGCGAAATATTCTCCCGTTTCCGTGTTATATCCCATCGCGCCGGTCTTGCCGTTTGACAAACTTACGCCCGTTAAAATCGAAATTTTCGCGCCAAGTCCGGCTAATTTTTTTAACAATCCCGTGATATAATTTTCATCATAATTTTCCCGGTATTCCGTATCCGTCATGAAACAGGCTTCCGTGATATTCGGGACAATCACATCCGCCGCCGCGCATAATCCGGCGTTTTGTTTCGCGTAGGCCATATCAAACGCCGGATATAATTTGCCGTTGTCCGCCATCACGGGATCGACGAAAATCAGCGTATCCGGCTGTCTGAAATCCCGGAATATATTTTCCGCCAGTTCGATTTCCTCCGCGCTTCCCAGATAACCCGTATAAATCGCGTCGAATTTGATATTTTCCCGTTTCCAGTGCGCCGTGATTGGCGTGATCTGATCGCTCAAATCTTTGACCGTAAAGCCCTTGAACATCGTATGCGTGGATAAAACCGCCGTAGGCAATATAACGGTTTCAACGCCCATCGCGGATAAAACCGGCAAAGCGATTGTAACAGAGCATTTTCCAAGGCAGGAAATATCCTGAATCGTCAAAATTCTTTTCATAATAAAGCATATACCTCCCTGTTTGATTCCAATCCGCCGCGCGCGGCGAACGGTTACGGGGAAGTATACGCTTTGTCTGGCTTTCTGAAAAGCGCCAGTTTTTATTTATTTTATCATGCCAGAAATTTTTTTACGCCGGGACGTTTTGCGTTTGAATATTATTTTTTTTATTTTTCCGCCGGAACAGTCCGGGGATATTATCAATCACGGAATAAAATACCGGCGTAAATATCAAAGTAACAACCGTGGAAATCACCATGCCGCTGATCATGGTAACGCCCATGTCGCTCATCATCTCATTTGTGTTGCCCCAGCCAATCGCCATGGGGACCATGGCCAAAACCGTTGTCAGCGTTGTCATTAAAACAGGACGCACACGGAGCGGACAGGCGTGTAAAATCGCGCTGGCGCGGTCCTCGCCCTCGGAACGCCGGATGTTGATATAATCCACTAATATTATCGAACTGTTGACGACAGTCCCGGCGAGCATAATCAAAGAAACCAGCGAAATCATGGATATATCTTTCCCCGTCAGCGGCAGGGCGAACAGCGCGCCGGAAAACGCCACGGGCAGAATTAACATGACAATCACGGGCATTAAAAACGATTCAAACTGCGCGGCGAGTACGAAATACACCAGACCCAGAGCGACCAGAAGCGCAAGTCCCAAATCGCCGAAACTTTCCATCATATCCTCATAAGAACCGGCGGTTTCCGCGCTGTATCCCGGCGGAAAAGAATAATTATTCAAAATCTCATGGATTCGCGCCGTCATCGCCGTCGTATTGCCGCTTTTGGTGTTTCCCGTGACGCTGACCTGACGGGACTGGTTATCCCGCGCGATACTCTGCGGCGCCTGCACGATATTGACATTGGCGACGGCGGACAGCGCGACCGTTCCCCCGAGCGCGGTTGTAATCGGCATGGAGCGCAAAGCGTCCAGACTGCGCGCCGCCGCGCCGTCGCCTTTGATCACAACATCCAATTCCGTGTTATCAATCGTCACTTTTGTCGCCGTCACGCCCGTTAATTCGGCTCTGACCGCCGCGCCGACCTGCGCCGCCGTCAGCCCGTATTGCGACGCCGTCTGACGGTTCATGACAATCTCAACCTGCGGCACGCGTTCCGAGACGCTGCTTGTCACGTCCGCGGCGTCCGGGAGCGCGCCGACCTGCCGGACCAGATCATCCGCCAACAGCGCCAGCGTGTCATAATTTTCCCCCGTAATATCAATCTGGATTTCATTTCCGCTTGACATACTCATTTGAGACGCCGAAACCGTGATTTCACATCCGGCAATATCCCGTGTGGCTTCTTTCAAATCATCGCTGATTTGCGCCGCGCTTCGACTCCGTTCGGCTTTGTCGAGTAAATTTAATCCCACGGTAATATCACCGGATGACATCATGGACGACATACCGCTTCCGCCGGATACCATGTAATAGCAATTCTCAATCTCCGGGACTTCCCGTTCGACAATCGCGA